>NZ_CP054696.1 GCF_014023275.1 Nostoc edaphicum CCNP1411 | reverse complement strand
AAGAAGTAAGAAACACTAGCTACATTGAATTAATAATTGGCTCAATCCCACCATTTCCAGTAGCCAATGTTGCTCACCTTTCTTGCTCTGTTTTAGCTGAAAAAACTTTTTCGGCGGTGCGTGATCTTAAAGAGATTCCCCTAAAAACCACTCGTACCCTTCCTTGAACTGCTTCTTCGCATCATGCTCTACAATGCTGCCATGAGCCACAATAACTCTTTTAAAGTCCCATTGCAGTACCTTTTGAACTGATTTTTTAACCAATACCTTTTCTTGAGTAGCTAACTGTTCTAACAATGATGGTCTAAGTTTCTTGTACCCTCCCATTATTTTGGATACTAATTTTGTTGACATTGGGAAACTTTCATCAAAGTAAAAAGCTGTGTCTGTCAAAATCAAAGTTTGACTTTCAGCATGAAAAAAAACGTACTCATTTAGAGGTAATGCTCCACTTGGAAGAAAGGTTTTAAATCCTTCAAATAAGAAAAATTCAAGTTCACCTAAAAGATTTTCGTCATTATCCTCTAATGCTTGATCAATAGATATCTCAGGTCTTTTGACGTTCAATTCTGATACAGCATAGACTTCTGCTTGAGGATAGAGAGCCTTAAAGTTAGATAAGAACAGATAGTGAAAAAGATTTGGGGCAATAATATACTTAACATTTCCAAGCTGATTGAGTTGCTCAGTAGTTTTGTTGTCAACTTGGATCGGAGAGATAACAGCTAATTCACCATTATTGAAACGAATTACCGTCATTCTTGTACCAACACTCAATCCAAAATACCTTAACGGTTGCTCGGCGATCCAAATATTCTTATCAATTTTTCTGAGCATAGCTAATTAAACCAGCAGCAGCTTTGATTAGATTATCTTACTGAACCAACACTAAAACCCAATCACCGAAACAGCCTTTCGCTTCTGCTCTGGTGTTACCTCCAGATAACGCTGTAACGTTCCCAGGTCACTGTGACCAGATATTTCCTGAATAGTTCTCAAAGGTATTCCCGCGCTGGACATCTGCGTGAGGGCAGTTCGCCTAAACGAATGGGTGCTGACTCCCTCTACACCAATCCGCTTGCAGGCATCTCTTAGAATTTTGTCTGCCATGAATCGGGTCAGGCGTTCAGTTACGCCGCGCATACCTGGGAACATTACCCCGATTTTCGGTTGGTAGTCAGCCAGTATTGCGGATAGTGCTGGTGGAATGTCTACAATCCGTGTTTTGTACTTGCCTTTCGTGGTACATTTTCGGAAAGTGATGGTTCCTGATTTGATATCAGTCTTTTTGAGGGCCAACGCTTCTGATACGCGACAACCAGTAAACAGGCAGATGCCAAACAGAGCGCGATCGCGTGGGCTGAGAAATCCCTCGGTGAACAATCGCCTCAATTCCTCTTGGGTTAATATTTTGCCTTGTCCGTTGCCGCTAACCTTCATATATTCTACTTTCTAGGGGATTACACGTTTTGCGAGAAACGTGTAATCCCCTAGAAAGTAGAAAACATGAAGGTTAGCGGCAACGGACAAGGCAAAATATTAACCCAAGACGAACTAAGGCGATTGTTCACGGAGGGATTTCTCAGCCACCGCGATCGCGCTTTGTTTGGGATTTGCCTTTTCACTGGTTGTCGCGTATCAGAAGCGTTAGCTCTCCAGACGACTGATATCAAATCTGGTGCTATCACTTTCCGCAAGTCTACCACCAAAGGTAAGCATAAAACCCGGATTGTAGACATCCCACCAGGGCTAGCCGCAATGCTGGGCGAATACCAACCCCATCCTGGGGCAATGTTTCCTGGTATGCGTGGTGTAACTGAACGTTTGACCCGATTCATGGCAGACAAGATTTTACGGGATGCCTGCAAGCGAATTGGGGTAGAAGGAGTCAGCACCCATTCGTTTAGGCGAACTGCCCTCACGCAGATGTCGAGCGCGGGGATACCTTTGAGAACTATTCAAGAAATTTCTGGCCACAGTGACCTGGGGACGTTGCAGCGTTATCTGGAGGTCACGCCAGAGCAGAAGCGAAAGGCTGTTTCGGTGATTGGGTTTTAGTGTTAGTTTGTTCAGTTAATTAAGAGGATGTTTAATGTCTTTACCAAAAGAATTTCAATCTGTAATTGAAGAAGAATATGGGAGATTTGGATGGGAAGTAGCAAATTGCTTTAAGTTTACTTCCGAGTTTTTAGGATATAAAGTTTTAAATATTTCTTCTGTAGAAGCTGCTTTAAAAAGCATTGCTACTGATATGGGGTCTAGTCTAGCCAATTATTCTTATCCTAATGACTTACCTAGTTTTATTAAAAAACAATATCCCAAAATTCATTTAGTTTTTACTAAACAAGCTAAATATATCAAACTTCCAAATGAAGATGATGAGTATGATAGGCAAGAAAAAGTGGCAGAGAAATTTGCCGAATATACTATTTTAAAAACTACTGAGTCTGTTACAAATATAACTAATAATTTTTACAAAGTTTTCGTAGTTGATACACTGTATTTAGTTATCCATGATTTTCTTTCAGAAGTTGAAGAAGCAATCATCGAAAGACAACAACAATACCTCTAAGATATTAAACAATTGAACCAACTTTTGATTTCCAACATTCTAATTTCAGATTTCTTACGGTACTCATTTGTTTAAAATCACTATCCTCAGATACTATAGTTAGATTGTGTTGAATAGCTGTACAGGCTATCCATAAATCGTTGGAATGTATTCCTATATTTTGTATTTTGAACTTTCTTCTATCCTTCTTGTCTTTTGGTGCAAATTTATCAAAAATTTCAGCATGAAACTGACCGTAAATTTTAGATGTATCTTGATCTATTGGATGTATAACTAAATTTTTAGCAAAACACTCTATTAGGTCGGTATTTTCTTTTTTATTATTTGATTTTTCAGCCATTAAAATTAACTCACCATAGATAATGCTATTAATAGCTATTATGGTATCCTTCGGTAGCGACTCTAATTTATTTATTACGTCAGTGTGTTTTTGAAAAATTATAAAACTACAATGATTTGTATCTAATAAATACACTGACTCCTCACTTTCTTCTTTCTTCATTGATAAAATCTAAACATTCTTCAAAATCATCTCCTTTCCATTCAGGGGAAGATTGAATAAAATTTAACAGCGATTGTACATTAGGCTGATTTTGTTTTATCTTTTTTAATTCCCATAAAATTGCTTTTGCAACGTGTCTAATACTATTGATATAATTTTTGATTTTTTGTTCATTTTCATCAATTACGGGTGTTTTTATATACTCTCTCAAACTTTTATTGGAAGATAGAGCTTCCGAAGTTGTCTCAATGTTTTTGAGTGCATTTTTTGGGATTATATAAACATCTTCATCCTCTAATATCTCCAATACATAATACATCGAATAATATAAGTTTTGCAGCCAAGTGAGTTTGTCATCAACTGGTTTCTTAAAAGCTTCTAAATATGCTATTGTAATTTGTAAGTGTTCTGCCTCTTTTGACTTTTTTACTAAAGTGGTGAGATCGTTTTCTAAAGTTATAAGACTGGTTTCTAAAGTTGCAAGATTGACGATAGTTTCATGAAGAAGTTCCCCTATGGCTTCATGTGTTGTATATTCTTGACGCTTTATGATAATCTTTTGAAGATTAGTACGGAAATCCCGTATTAAGTTTATTTTATCTAATGGGTTTTCTAATTCTTTAAATTTTAAGTGGAATTCACTGATAACTTTTGTAGATTCAGTTATTTCATGTATGATAATATCAGTGTTATCATATTTTAATAATTTATTTAAACTTTTACTTATTTCTTCTATTGTATTATTTAAAATAAAACTAAATTCCTGAAGCGAATTTGTAATCTGAATATTATCTTCTGTCGATAAAGATGTAATCATCTTTTCCTCCCCAAAACAATTTTGTTTTTGACACAACTGCTAAAAGTATAAGTCCCTTTTATTATACTAAATACTATTTATATTACAGAGTTTATAAGCTTGTATTAAATTGGCGCAGAACTAGTGAGGCTGTCATTAGGGGCAATCTAGTTAACTTTGCCTAAAACAGAAGGTAACACGCCAGACGGGAGAAGCTTGAAACCCTTATTCTTTCGTTTATTTAATGAAGGCTTTGTTTAAGAGGCTGTGGTCTGTCTGCGGAGAAGTCGGAATATGGTAGTTTGGCGACATCACGCCAGAGGGGGGAAGCAGCCAAAAATTAGCGATCGCGCTCACCCACTCGGCTAACATAGCCCTGCACCCCACACCGTAATTCGTGCCAAGAGTCAAGAGTGCGCCACAGATATACGTGACTGTCGTTGAGATTTATGAGTATCATTTAGACAAAACCAGAAAACCAAATAACCAGATTTATGGTTTACCAGAAATATGAACAGTCAAAAAAAAATTGTAACGATCACTGGGTACAAGGGAGGAGTCGGGAAAAGCACCACAGCAGTGCATCTTGCAACCTTCTTTAGTGAACTTGGTAAAACAGTTCTTGTAGATGGCGACCAGAACCGCACCGCCTTGGCGTGGTCGAAACGCGGGTCATTCCCCTTTCCTGCGGTGGACGAACGCCAAGCCCTCAAAGTAATTGCCGATGCTCAGTTTGTGGTCATCGACACCCCAGCTAGACCTGACTCAGATGATCTAAAGGAATTAGCCAAGGGTTGCGACCTTCTAATCTTGCCCACAAAACCGGACATCGTAAGCCTTGAGCCAATGCTTTTGATGGTGAAAGATTTGGGTGAGGCAAACTATCGCTGCTTGCTTACTATTGTTCCTCCCTATCCCAGCAAGGAAGGTGAAACACTGCGTCAGGATTTGTTGAATGGAGGCATCCCCGTATTTCAGGCAATGATCCGGCGTACTGTCGGCTTTGAGAAAGCAGCAATGGCTGGTGTCCCCATTCGGGATGTTGAGGACTCGCGTTTAAAAACAGCTTGGGCTGATTACCTCGCCCTCGGTAAAGAAGTTATGGAGATTTTGAAATGAGCAAGTACGGAGATTTGATTAAAAAAGCCAGAGAAACAGAACCAGAAAACCAGAAAGCCATAAAGACAGAAGACCAGACATCTGGTTTAGCATCACAAGAGCCAGAGCTTGAGCAGATGGTCAATCTGTGTGTCAAAGTCCCTATATCCCAACGTCGCTACTGGATGTCTAAAGCCAAAGAGCAAGGGATTACTGTAACCTCAGTTATTATTGAAGCGCTAACCCAAAAGTTTGGAGAACCAGATAACCAGAAAGCCAGAAAGCCATAACAATGAGGGAGAGGGGCGGCAGGATAGACATGATCAGGAATTTAGGAAAAACGTTTTTCCTAACCCAATTTTTTGAGAAGTTTTTAACGCTACTCTCAAAACGGAGAGCAGGTGAAAGGAGCGTAGAAGGCTCCCGCCCCAAGTCTTGCCTCACTAGTGGAAAAGTGACTTTTAGCTCCCAAACCTGTAACCATTCATCTTCGGATATAAGAGCAAGTTTTACCGATTGCTGATCTACAAGAATAGGTTGAAATCTTAGAAAGATTCTTGCCTTAAAGCGACAGGATACACATGGAAATTAATTTAGGAGAAACGTTTCTCCTAAACCCGATTCAGCACAACCAAATGACATTGGTAATGGCATTATCCGGGTGGTTTTATGAAATTGGTTGCTACAGCCGAGGGATACTAATGGTTTTGAGAGCCAGTGTTGTGCATCTCTATTACGCGGTAATGCTTCTAACTACAGCAAAAAGCTTATTTGACATTTATTAATTATTTTAAAAATTGAATAGGAGTATTATTAATAATGCAGCTTCATATCATTTATTCACCAACTGAAAGTCTATAAAGGGTGTGGTTACTATTCCTGTCCAAAGGTTTTCTATAACTATTCCACGCAACAATCTAGTTACTGAAGATTGGGTTGAACCTTTATAAGTAAAACGAACTTGATAACTTCCAGAATTTAGATTTGTGAAAAACCAATAACCACCTATACTATCTCTTCCTCTCATTACAAGTTGGTCATTACTCCCCCAGTACAGCACGCCGTCTAGAAAACAAGTCAAAGTTTCTCCTGGTACTGCTACCAGAAAATGAGATTCTTCTATCCCTATTGATGCGTTTATGTTATAAAGTCGCCTGAGCATTTTACCTGCACTGCTTTGAATTTCTGG
The DNA here is from genome assembly GCF_014023275.1 of Nostoc edaphicum CCNP1411. Lineage (NCBI taxonomy): Bacteria > Bacillati > Cyanobacteriota > Cyanophyceae > Nostocales > Nostocaceae > Nostoc > Nostoc edaphicum. The sequence goes on along the minus strand of NZ_CP054696.1, from coordinate 47,683 downwards.
CTTCAAACCATGAAATTTGAAGCGATAGGGGGTTGATGACATATTAGTAATGTTCAGCCCAAACTGTACGACAGTTGTAGACTCTGGTTGTTTTTCAGGAATAATTAATATCTGTTTTGGTACTAAGGTTTCAAAACGAATGCCATCAAATTCAACTATCCGGTTGTTAGTCTGAACAGGTTCAATTAAATGCAAAATTATAGATTGAGTATATAAACGAACCGTTTCTATCCCTGCTGCTGTTTTTATATTAGTGCGATATATAAATCGAAGAGTATAAATTCCTAATTCGATATTGTTAACCTTCCAGAAATTATTAGATTCAGTAGATAATTCAGTAGATGTACTAGGTATTTGGAGTTGCAGCTTGTTATTCAGCCAATATATTTGTATATATAAAAAAGCAAAAATAGTTTCTCCTGCGGTCACTAAATAATCATCATATTTATTAGATTTCCTCCTATCTCTTGGTTCTTGTATTTGTAAAACTTGCTCATCTGAACCTACGATTTGAGGAATTAAAGTACCAGAGCGATTGAAGCGAAAAGGTATTAAGCTGTTGTTAACAATACTAATATTCATATCTACAACAGTATTAGCGTTTGGCTTTTTTTCTGGAACGGGTAGTATTATGCGTTCTACACCAGATATTTGTAGGTTAATACCCTGTTCTGTAAGACTGTTACTATCATTTATTCCACTTGATGCCATGCTAGCTAATCTTTATATTTACGGTTCAATACACAATCTATTATGATGGCGACTTTGGAGGCTCTTGATTAAAATAACTAGTGCTTCGCAATCAAGGTAGCCAGCATTGGCTCTAAATTAGCTGCCTCTACCCCAATGTCGGGAAACCCTTAAATCCCGACATTCTGCATCAATAATGGACAGGGAGCTAACGACTTTCTGCGATCGCATCTTCAAGAGCCACCTTTGCTACCCCTGATCCCCCAGCTTTTTAGCACCGACCGAGCAAGGAAGTTGAGAGGTCGAAGCTACATAAACTCTTACAAATAAAGCTACTGAGCTAAATTAGAAATTTATTTCTCAGTTTGTTTCTTAGTTTTAATTAGAATCTGCAAATTCTCTCAATAAAAGCACTTTCTATATTCTTTAGCCTGCATCCATAGTATTAACATTTTCTAAGTTAAGACCAAAATTATCGCAATCACTTAAATTATTAGAAAGTTTTTGCCCACCTGCGGAATATAAGTTATATGTATTGATTAATGCTTAAGGTTGCTTATGGACGGAGAAGAACTGCGGAGACGATACACTGCTGGCGAAAGAGATTTTAGCGGTCTCAATCTCAGGGGCGCTAATATCAGCGGTTCCGAACCAATGGAAGATGTTTTTATTAATATTGACTTGAGTGGAATCAATTTGAGTGGAGCTAACTTGACTGATACTATCTTGGCTGGTGCTAATCTTACTGATGCCAATTTGAGTAGCGCCAATCTGACTCGTGCCCACTTGGGCCAGTGCATTCTTGTTCGTGCTAATTTGAGTGGAGCCAATTTGACTAAAGCTTATCTGAGCGCTGTTGAGTTCATGGATACCGACATGAGTGGTGCTGAATTGCGCTCCGCTTCTATCATCCAAACTCAACTGGGTAACACCAATATGACTGGTGTCAAGCACGCGGCTAATGTTGACTGGACTGGCACTACTGTCTACGGTCTTGTCTTGGAGGATGGAACCGTTATCGATTCCGATCACGACTGGTGAGACTGTTGCTAGTTGAGGATCAGCCATGCTTGAACTGGAGAGTTTCTTATTTCCAAGAAAAAAGAACTCGTGGCTCGGAGTCGGCGCAGCGGAGTGGCTCTTGCGGGCTTGTGGGATCTAGTCGGCCCAACCAGTAATCTTTCTGCCCGTAAGAGCCACCGACTCCGAGAGCGTAGCGGTCACGAGTTCGTCGGATCAACGCGAGATTATCGACTTAAACCCCGCTTTGGTTGCTTTTGCTCCAGATCCTCTTGCTGCTGTTCAACAAGAATCTCATTCCAAGTTCGCCCACTAGGTGCAATTCTTTTTCTTGTGATTAAACCTGACCTGGAAATTTTCTTCAGTACAGTATTGTCTGCCTAGACACAATAAGACTACTTGATACAAAAATGAGTATTGCGGGTAGCAATAGGGAGTATTTAGGCGGAGAATTTCTGTTTTGCTTCAAACGGACGCTCACACCTTTTGGATCAAAAATGAGTATTTGCGCGTCATCTAAAGCCAAATTATTGCTTAGAAACACATTTTGAGCAAAACTCTACTTTCTCATATTACTTTATACTACTTTTGTAACCAAAAAGCTGCACTCCACTTTTGAGTTACACCAAAGCTTGCTATAAACACCACTTATTACATAGGTTTTATGTAGATTATAAGTATTGAAATAGTAGTTCTAAATACCTTGCCCAAGTGGTAGCTGTTGGGTAGCTCAACTGGTGACACCCCGCTACCAGTTGAGCAGTAAAAAAGCGAGTTGTTGAAAATTTGATGATTCCCCAACTGGTAGCTATACAGTAGCCCTACTGCTACCAGTTGAGCATAAGACATTTCGAGAAAAATTCTTGCGTAATGCTTACTGAATATGACTTACAGCTAATTAAAAACGCTGGTTTCATTCTCAATAACTTCAAAATTATTGAGAATATATAATACATTTATGTTGCAATTGTACTTCAATAATTCTTTCATTAACTTAAGCCAGCCCACTTAACATCCGATTTTTTTTTCTTCATACCTGAATAGAAATTGTTCCCTTTACAATCTCCACGCTTGTTAATAGAGATGAAACTTGTTTTAAGTAGTGAAATTGTCTGATTAATCACAGTTACAAATAGCAGACATTTTGCACCTAAAACCCCGATTCCTATGCAAAATAGCAGACATTTTGCACAGCTTATACACGCTTATAACTGTTATAGCTATCAGGAAACTTTGACTATTCACTACAAAATGTCTGCTATTTAGAACATCGCTTTGACCAAAAAATTGGTGTCTAATACATACACCAACTAGCTTTTAGCCATTTTTATCAAACTGGCTTATTCTCAATAACTCTAAAATTATTGAGAATATATAATACCTTTGTGTTGCAAATGTACTTCAAAAATCCCGCTCAATCGATCAACTTCTTCAGTAAGTGAATCTGAAATTTCCACTGTGAGTTCAGGAGTCATTGTATATATTTAGCGTTAACTGAAACAGAAACTCGTCTAACGCAACAACTACACTAAACAGTTATAAATCCGTGGACTTAGTGTAGTTTAACCGTAGTAAATCAGTCTCATCCGACACTAATATTTTTGGCCGTCCAAAAGGACAAAAACAGTGCTTTCTTGTCCTTTTGGCCGTCCAGTGAGCGCCAACCTTACTCAATTGTCATGCTCTGCTGACAAATGCCCACCTGTCAACGGACGGCCAAAAGGACAAAAATGACCAGTTCTTGTCCTTTTGGCCGTCCAGTGTTTTGGAAAAAAATCTTCTGTAACTTATATCCAGACTCAATTACAGCCACTTTGAGGAGCAATTTATATTGTCAATAAGATGGGGTGTTATTGAGAATGCGTAATCATAATATGTTGCAGTTGTGTTTCAAAAATTCTTTCTTGAACTTAACCCACGAGTCAGGTGTACGCGGGAGCATGGCTCACAGACTAAAACCACGACTACGCGACTGCCGTTCGCGTTCAAGTTCCGCTTCATAAAAATGAGCTTTTAATTCCTGATTCCAATCAGGATAAGTCGGTTTAAATCTTTTACCATTCGGCAACAATTCTAATACTGCACTAGCAGTTTTATCCCCCTGCTCATCGTTATTGAATGCCAGAACTACCCTATAGCAATTTTTGAGAAATTCCAAAGGTAAATTGTTCGGGTCATCAGCTACCATAAACATTGTTCTCATCGATGGTAACGCTCCAGTTTTGGCTAGGACATACACGCCTACTGACACCGCGTCAATTGGTGAAGAACATAAGAAGACGTTTTTAATTTCTTGTTGTGGATTCTGCCCCAAATTTATATGAAACCAACCATAAGGTGTAGAGGCGTTTTGGTCATACTCAATAGTGTGATGATTATGTCCGGGGTTTGACCAAACTAATGCACCTGTTTTTTCGCCATCCAGATTACGTTTGATAAATAAAATCTGCTTTTGCTCATCGATGTAAAGCAAATTGTGGTTGTGTAATCTTTCAATAAAAGAATGTGGTATACCGCGTTTCTCATTCAAGTATTTATACAATTTTGGCCACAGAGCTAGATCCTCTGGTGGTGGAGTAAACTGGGGCTGTTGCTGTTTGTGTTCAATATCTTGAAAGAGTTTTTCTAACTGCTCAACTGGGAGTGGTTTAACAGGTTTGAGCAGCAATTCGTTAATCGGCTCATCATCACGTTCTGGTTGGTAGTCAATGCCACGATGTTTTTGCAGTCCAGGGAAGGTATAGGCAGGCCCCAAGGAAGTACCGCTAAATTTTTGATCATTCCAGGAATACGAGATGCCTTTACTCTTACCGTTGCGTGTTAGCCCATGACGTACCTCCACACCCAACAGTTGCAATCGTTCTATTAGTTGGGGCATAGTCGGTTTATCTACTGTGGCGCGGTCGATTAATTCAATTAACTGAGTCTTGATTGGCTGTTGTGGCGGCGTGTTTCTCTCACCCTGCTCGTATTCTAGTTGTTCTCTCTCAAATCGTTGCTGTTGCCCTACACTGGGAGCGCGGCTCAGTTTCTCCTTGCTATTGAGGGTCTGCTGTAACCCATATTCTAGTTCTAGCTGGCGAATGATTTTTTCAGAGCGCACATACTCCCAGCTATCGCGGGTAATCTTGCCGTCGTCCAAACTGATTCTGCTGGCGCAAATGTGTATATGGTCGTGGTTGCGATCGCTGTGGCGGTAGATGGCATATTGGTTAGCTGTGTAACCCATTGCATTCATGTACTTGTCGGCAACCTCGCACCAAGTATCATTGTCTAGCTGTTCGCCTGGGCTTAGTGAAAGCGAAACATGATGAACTACTTTTTCTGCTTCTGGATTAAGTTGTCGAGACAGTCGGAATTCTCTGGCTAACTCTCTGGCATTTGTGCCAAACATATTGCCGCCAATTAAGGATGACTCCTCTTTGTTTTCAAGATATTCAAGGAGTCCACGAAAGCTTTTACCTTTGGTTTGGTTGCCAATCATTTTTACTCCCAGTCTTCCGAATCACCATCAGATTCTATGTCATCGTCATCAGTAATTTCAGTTTCGATTTGGGACAGTTCCCGACCAATTTGTTGCAAGAGGTTTCGCAGTTGTTCTAATTGTTCTGGATCTGCTGGTGGTCGCAGTCCCATTTTAATAGCTGTGTTGGTGGCTCTGGTGAGTTGATTAATATTGCTGCCGATGCGGACTAATTCTCGGTAAGTAGCTAGGGTTATTTTGCTCAGTCGTTTGGGCAGTGGTTTTAGTAAAACACTGCGTCTAGTTAATTCAGCTATGCTTAGTCCCGCGTCTTGTGCTTTCAACTTAATCATCTCGTGTTCGATTGCGTTGACACGAGCTTCTAATGTCTTAGTACGAAGCAGGTTTTTTGACAGTTTCGGGCGCATAACTATGGGAGGTATGAGAGGGGGTATCCAAAGGGGGAAACTTCCCACTTTGGCAAGCCTGTCGTCCGAGCAGAGCGAGGTTTGCCGTAGGCAAAAGGCACGGCTTGCTTCTAGCCTAAATACGGGTAGGTAAGGTGTTAGATGCTACGGAGGTACGGAGGGCACAGCAGGGGGCTGAAGGCAGGAATATAAAGGCGTAGCCGTGATGCTGATCATCCTACAACTTACAGAGGGATATATCAACGGCATAGCCGGAATTTGAATCAAATCAAGCAGGAGATAAATTCTGGTTCGGCGTAGCCACCATAGAGTCGATAAAAACGGCGTAGCTGCTATATGAAAATTCTCTGATTCAGCGAAGCTGCCACACAATAGAATAGTCCGGCGTAGCCGTAATACGAAAAGATAATTCAGCGTAGCTATAATAGTCAGATTTTTTAGCATTAGCTTGAATAAGAAGACCAGCGAAGCTACCACACTAAAAAAATATAAGGCGTAGCCGTAATACGAAAAGGTAATTCGGCGTAGCCACAATAGCCGATTTTTGTAGGATTTTGAAAACTCTCTTGGTGCAAATTATTTCAAATAGCCGATAATTATCAGTTAATCGGGATTCACGAGATAACCATGAGTGAACATCAGAATTCAGAAGTGATTACGAAAGAGAAGATTGATAAGGCCATCAATCTGCTGAAGTCACAGAAGCCAAAGGAGCGAGAGGATGTATCGGACAGAGAGTCCATCAGGAAAATGAGACGGTACATTGAGAAGCTGACCTCTGATAAGTACGGCTACACACGATGAAGCTTAAAAGGAAAAGCTAAACCTTTAATCTACAAAATTTGCTCGTGCCGTGCTTTCTCTAGAACCATCTGAATATAAATGCTTTTTCCATTCGTATATCCCTCACGGTCTTTTTGGAAACGCTCTGCTAAATTACGTTTTAACACCTCATACCGTTTTGCTTCTTCTGGATGTGTAAGCAGATAGTCACGAAACAACAAACGTTCCCAAAATTCACTATACGCCTCTACCACATGAACATGATGGGTTCTTCGCTTACCGTAAGGAGGCATTCCTTTAACGAAAAACATACGCCCAGGTCGTGGATCGTCTGGCCAGTAAATGTATTCTAGGGCTTCTAGTAACGGAATAATTGGTTTGGCAGCCTCAATGGAATGTACTCCAACCATCAAATCAATAACAGGCTTGGCAGCGAGACCTGGAATTGCAGTGCTACCGAAATGTTCTATTACAATTACCTTATCATTTCCTAGTGCAGCAAGAATCCTTGCTGCTTCCTCTTCAAACAGAGTTGGCCAACATGGGTCATATTCAACAATTTCTATTTCATCCATAGTCAAACTTTACCCCGGAACAAGCTTTCATCAAGATATTTAGTCTGATAATGAACTTTTCATTTTAGCTAGAGTGAATGCACAAAACTATTGAGAAATTAGCCACGCTCAAACCAGCACTGCTTTTGAATATGGCAGTGCAAATATGATTTCAAAATTTCTCTGGTCTATTTCAGTCCTTATCTACTAGTGTCAGTTCAGTGAACGGCAACAAAACGACTGTATTGTTGGTTAAGTTCTGACATCTGGCTCTACTATCTAATGTTTTGCTCTGTACTAAAAACTGGTCTACATCTCCTCTGACTGTACATACTTGCCCAATTAGGGTTTCTATAAGGGATTTAGGGTGATGTTGATTTGGATCTCCTAAATCATTTTGAGTATTAAAAGACATAGATGATCCATCAGACTCACCAAGATTATTCAGCCTTTCGCGTCGTGCAGCACGTTTAACTAATATGGACATCAGGTTAGACCAAGTTTCAGGCTCAAGCCGATAGACTTTAATTTTTTGCTTCTCAAACCCCGGCTCAAACCTCGACCAGCGAAATGTCGCTTTGATTCCCAACTGCGATAACATCTGATGCACAACCTGAACATCACTCATTTTGTCGCTGATGGTGCGGTTGAGATGGTGGTATATTTCTGAGGCATAGAGACGAATCTTGTCGGCGTAGGGTTTGAGGTCAGCTTTAGTCCATTCTTTGTTTGGATCTAAAAAGTCGTTTAATCCAAATGCTTCTCGCATCTGTCGCCGCAGTGCAGTACCGGAAATATCCCACGGGCAAACAGCTTGATTCCAATTAGCTTGTTTCTCTAATGATTTGGCCGTTCTATCAAGTCCTAATTCGGGATAAAGTTGCGCTTCTAAGTTGAGCAGTTCCCCGCGTCGTCTGCCCTCTTTGTCCCAAAGTACATCTTCTAGAGTTAGCTCGTCTAGGCAGTAGAAATCTTTCAGATAATATTTTCTAATTGCTAGTGCATCTTCTGGTGAAACTGCTTCTTGGGATTCCAAGAGGGCTATTTCTGGATAAGTTAAATCGGCGGCGGCTACTATGTCTTTGGCTTCAATTTGTTTGATTTCGTCTTTGGCTGACTTTAGTAACAGTTTGACAGCTTTATCCGATTCTCGATTATCAATTGTAATCTGATGCCCTTCATGTCTGAGTCGAATTAGCAGTGCATCAGAGAGATTCATCATCGAATAATTCTGCTCGGCACTAATTCGGGCATAGAGATTAACATGAGGGTTTGATTGCCAATCGAAATTAGCAATACCTTCAACAATATCTGGTCTGAGGTTGGAGCGGACTAAGCTGACTGTGGCATCTGTTCTCTGTTGTAATTGTGCTTTAATTTCTAGATAATTACTGGAGCGAGAAACTTTACAGTAATTTGTCCCACGTTTGGCACACCAAACTATGCGGTCTACGTTGTCTCGCACGCGAATTAAGGATTGGGACATATCAGCGTCGGTGGATGATGCCCCGGTGAAAATTCCATAGACTTTCTCGATAAAATCTGGAATTTCTATGCTGACTCCGGTGGCGACTGTGGGAGAACAAATAATTACGTCATATAATCCTGAAGCTAATACTGCATCGGGATTTTTCAAAAACCTTTTTTCGTCTGGATTGCCACTGGTTTCTGAGTTAACCAGCAGGATTCTAATACCAGGAATTTCTTTTTGTAGGAGTCGCGCTGTTGTCTTGCTGGTGGCTTTGCTATCTGTGGTGACATATAGCGCCTTACCTTGCTCGATGTTCCGTGCATTTTGGATTAACTCGTTTATAACTGCTGATTTATCTTTGGCTTGAATAAATGTGACGTGGTAGGGTTTGGGTTGATAGTCGTTATAAATTAAGTAGATTGGATCTGGGTTTTGTCGGAGTTCCCAGAGGTAATTTAGGGTTGGGTTGTTTAAATCAGCGTCAGCAACAATAATCCTCCGGGCGACTCTAATTAATTCTGCAAATCTCGCTAGTAATGCTGGACGTTTCCCGTCTTTATCACAGGTGCTAGAAGTTAGTAAGTGACGAACAACTTGGACAATTTCATCAATCATTAAGTCACAACCAGCAAATTTTTTCGGGTCGATAGCTAGGAGTGAATCAACACAGAAACCAATTCGGAAACTGTAAGCTCCTCCTTTGATAAAATTGCCGTTGACTTTATCTAAGTCACCTCGGTAATCTAAATCTGCCCTGGCACATAAATTCTGTACGAGCGCAATTCTGTGACTCGGTGCTAATAACTTCGGAGAATGCGCTGTAGTTTTGGCCATAAACTTAGTTTTACCAGTGCCTTTGCCTGAGTTAAGGGCAATAATTCCTGACTGGGGTAAGTCTTTGATCTCCAAGGTCGATAAGTCGGCTGTGGTCACTTTTAATGAGGGTTCGTAAGTTAACCGATTTTCTAAGCGTTGCCACAACTGCCAATGTGTTACTGAAAGGGCTTGGTTTAAGGCGGTTGACCAAGCAGCCACACTTTTCGTTACTATCAGGTCATCAACGCCTTTACACAGTCCTTTTTGACCGTCCCAGATGGCGATATCAACTATTGATCCTGCGGCAGTCAGTAATCGGCTAAAGCGGAAAGTCGCAGCGTTAACCCGTCTCTGGGTTAGAGTATTGGTGTCTTGGTCAAAGGCGAGGGTAATTTTTCTCCCCTTAACAGCAAATCGTGCTATGTCTGGGATTAGGTAGGGCTTGACAGGATTGCCTAGTAAATCCTTGCTGCGGTAGCCGCCGTTAATTCCGTAAAGGGCAATGGCTACAAATCCCTGTGATAACAGGCATAAGGATTTTTTACCGCCTTCTGTAATGATGATTGGGATTTCTGGGTGGAGTTCTAGCCAGTCCCAAAAACTTTCTCCTGGTGGGGGGACTTCTACGCCGTAGCGGTTGGCTATTAAGCGTCTATTTTCTCGGTTGACGGTGGGGAGATAAGCCCGTGAGCCGTTGCCAACTGGGGTTTCGTATTTTTGCTCTTTGTCTTTTTGAGCATCAGTCCTGGGTCTACTGAGTTTGCCTTGCCAGGGGCTACCGTCTTCGTTAAAAAATATTGCGGCGTGGAGTGTGGGTTTGGCTTGATGCCCAAATCTGGTATATTTCCAGTTCAGTGCATCGTGGATTGGGGTTGAGACATCCCCCCCAGCACTAATTTCTATGTCGGAGACGATGCGGATGTTATCAGTGTACAGAGAAATTGCGATCGCAGAGCCGGTAAGAAATTCTCGCTCAATTCGGCTGGCAAACTCACTTAAGCTTTCTACTGGCAGTAGGTTTAGAGCAGATGGTAGAACACTTGATAGATTTTTCAATTTCTTTCTCCTGGCAGAGGTTACAGTGCCCTCGCCAAGAAAAGACTGATGTTCAACTTTTATCTACTGAACAGTTGGCGTAACTTGTGCGGTAGAGGGGAAAGAGTCAAGTAGTTTGGATAAAGCCTTCATGCCTGCTTTTTATTCTTAGGAATCTGTTGGAAATAAATAATAGACATTTATAATCAAAGAAAGGCTCCACTTGATTCTTCTTCAGTGGCAGTTTTACATTCTGTCTTTCCTGGCGGGGTGTAGGCGTGGTAGGTGTTGGTAGCACCGAATCCACAATGTACGTAGCGAAATCAAATGAAAAATTTGAGTCAGAGTCTGTGAGTTTGCACCTCGCAGGCTTTTTGGCTTTTATTGGCTCAAATTTCAGGGATTAAAGACATAAATAGAAGTCAGTCATTTGGTTAGGGCTAGGATGTTGTTTGGTAGTCAGCATATTATCAAGTAATATTAGACACATATTGCAATCTGGCGGACGTTAGTAAAAAGTTAGAAAATTTCTCCGTATATACAAAACAATGGGGTCGGCATAGTGTTTCTGAGAGCCAATGCTGCTCACCCTATTTGCGCGGTTGTGGCTAGCTTGGTGGACTGCCAACTGCTCTAATCTTTGCTCAACGCGAGTTCGTCTGTGTGGTTCTGTTGTGTTGGTCATACTACTTTTTCCTTATTCTCCCGCTCAAGCCATAGCGCGATCGCTTGCTCTAATCCCTCTCCTAAAGAAATCTGCTTAAGAGTACAAGTGGCTTTAAATTTTAGCCCTATGTCTTTTTTTACATCCCCAGACATTTGCATATAGTTGGGGTCATTTCTTTTCGCTGCCGACATTCTTAAATCACTTTACATAATATTTCTCCAGTTTATTCCAAACATGTTAATAAAATATCTTCCTACCATGTTCACATGCTAGCAAAACTATGTTAGCATGTGAACAAGCAAAATTTAACACCTCAGAAAACGCAAATCACCTGTTAAAAACGTCCAAAAGACTTAACCGAACGGGGTTGCAGACAGATAATCAATGAAATTATTAAATAAGGTGTTAAATACTCGCTAAAGCGCTGTTAAAGGTTAATTTACTCACTAAATAGCCTGTTTTATGAATCGGTCACAAGCCTTTAGTTTGGGGAGTTCCATCGAACCAGATAGTATTTATGTTGACTTTGCAGTGACCAAAAGTGAATTAGCCCGGTTGCTGCAAGTCACCCGTCCTACCGTCTGGAAATGGGACAAGATTGCATACTTTGCCCTTGAAAGCTACCGAGAAGCCTACCCCATCCAGACGGACAAAGCTAAACGCCAGCTATGCGAACGGGATAAAGAAGTCCCCCTAAGCCCTTACCAAGTATGGGTATTGAGCCGTATCAAGTCCCTGATGAACTCGCTGCGAATTGCCACCAGGGTAAAAGCCTATATTCGTGGCAACCCTCACCACTTCTCAATTTCTAACTTCCAGTACAAATCAAATCAAGTTTTTCACAAAGGAGCATAAATCATGACTGATATCACTATCAAAAAAGCCGCTGTTGACCTGGGAATTGCTGAAGATGCCTACCGTTTCATGCTGGCCGACTTCATGCCAGATAACTTTGAGTCTGTCTCAAAAGTCCCGTTAGATGTGGCTGATTTGGTTGTCAAGGCGCTGCAAGCTAAAACAGAGGGTCAAGCACTCGCACCTATCGCTGATGACTCTAGCTTGTCTATAAAAGAGCAACAGTCAATCATTTCTGGAGTTAACAACACTCTTGCAGACTTCTGTGAAAGCATTGTCATTGAGTCCCATAATCTAACGACTGCGATCGCATTTCTCGCTGCCAAGCGTAACGCTGCAAATTTCCGGCATACCTATGAATCTGTGTTTAGTGATGAGGTAGGTAAGTACGTTGACGAGCTTAGTCTAGCTCTAGCTATGACTGCTCAAAAAATCAATGACACCACACCCAATGATTTTTTATCCCAACGGGGAATTACCCCGCGTCAACCCAGCACCAGCAAGGCAGTAGAGGAAATATTGAATCTAGCAGCAAATATTTAGAATTTGCATCAAAGCTGGCATTGTCAAATCATCGGTTTCTATTTCTCTTGCACTTCATTTCAAAGGAAAGAAAAATGCACTTACTAACTGAAGTTTGTTTCTATTCCGGTGTGGCTACGCTCTCGCTAATTGGTGGTGTAGCAGCAGTTATATCGCCTTTAGGAGTTGGGTTATTTACTGTGGGCTTAGTAATGTATGTCAACCAAAACAAACAATAATAGGGACAAATTAGAGTCTGATTATCAGTGGCTTGCTTTCAAAATCCGCCCAGTCCTTTTAATAGCTTGCATCACAATTCCTAGTTTCTTTGGAGCGTATATCTATGCAGCAAATTTTGACTGTAGAGCAAATTTTAGCAATTCTCAAAGGGTACGAAGAGAGTTTGAGGATGTTGAGGGCAACGCCAGAGTACATGAGATTAGAGGCATCAGAGCGATTCACTACGTCAAATGACCTCCGGCTCGGTGATGCAATTCAAGCACTTTTCGAGGTTCATGAAGCCATCCTAAATATCGAGTTATATTCCCAAGTCGAGGGACAAACAAATGCTTTCAACGACAGCCTTACAGCGTAATCATTTGTACCAATTCCGCGCCAACAACTGCGCTACAGCCATCGCTCTAATTGTCGAGTCAATGCCCCTTTCATTTTCAATGACTCGAAAGGCAAGCGAAGAGAATTAAGCCAAAACCAAGTGCAGAGGGAGGTTTTTGAACTTGTTGAGTTTTGTGAAAACTGATAATGAAGCGATTGCCCCGACCGACCAAAGTAAGTGCAATCGCCTCACCCGAAAGTGCATCAAGTACACATCGTTACAAGGATTCTAACAAATGGCACTCGACTACAAAAATCCCAACGATTGGGGACGCTCACCTCTGACCGACTCCGCCCTAAGAAAGCAGCAATTCAGAGCGGAAAATCCTGAAGAATGGGCATCAATGATTTCGGCAGATATTGAGGCACTTTCTACACCAATATTCGAGAGTGAAGATTACCCACCCTTCACAGGAACCGAATTCTTAGCAACTCATGAAACCATTGATGACCATCCATACTCTGCTGCATTTGGTCAATTCTTGGGCAATGGGATTGACCCTGATATTGCAAATATCTTGGCGTTTGGTTCTAAGCGATTTGATTTAATCTCTGATGATTTTGACGATCCCATAAGGCAATTAGCAACGAGAATTTATAGCCGATTTGAGGACATGGGTTATTGGGATGAATTGCCCCAAGAGTCGAGCGATATCGACTACGACAACATACCTTATTAGGAGAATAACGCAATGGATTTTGCGATACGTAATCCGGTCGTTGGTCATGCAAGCCATATTGATGAAAAAGCGCAAGTATGGGGAGGGTTTGAGTCTGATATTCTGGGCTATCTTTCCGATATAAATAAGCTCGAACAGTTCGCTGATTATGCGAATAATGCCCAAGAATTATCTGACAGACTAGAACCATTTTTGGACAATGCCAAGGTCGTCTTTGAGGCGATGGAGAAGTTAACAAAAGGTCAGGTAACTTGGACTGAACTTCGTAAACAATACGGCTCTCATGTTGCGGGTGCTATCGCCAAAATTCGCAAACTCAACTCCGAATTTGATTCAGAGATGAGTAAAATAGATGCCCAAGATAGAGCCGACTTACTGCGAATTGACCAAAAGCGTAAACACGCATTAACCGAAGTTGCAGCCCAATTACACCATGATTTACAAGCAGAATTGTGGAGACATGAGAACAAAATTAGCGGCATAGAAAACAGGCAAGTTGTGCAAGCAGAACGGCAGGCAATCACAACAGGGCTGAGAGAGAAACGCCAGCAACTTTTAGCCCGTGCAAGATATGGCTCAAGAGCATTAGAGCCGAATCAAACGCCCCAGGAAGTTATACCAATTCAATCCCAAAATCATGCACCATCTTCTAGTGTTTCTGCAACAGGAACAGTTCGTGGCTGGGGTGCAATGTTGGGTAACTTGTGGCAGAAGTTAGGCGACAGATAATCAATTAATTAGGTAAGGCTGATGCTAGTAAGGAAACGAAATGAAGATCCTCATAGCGTCAGCCCTTTCTTGCATGAAGGGCTGGCACAAACACCACAACAACAACATCAGCAACAGAAACAACCCGAACAATTACCACCACTGCCAGAAAACAACAGAGGTAGAACTTTTAGACGTGCTGGTAATGCAAGTGAAATTGTCGCTGGCAGTTGCTTAAACAGTGCTGTTATTTTTACCTTTCATCTATTGCAGGTTCACCCTGTTGGAATGTTCTTAGCTGTGGGTACTGCACATCTGTATTTTACTGCCACTGCAACAGGTGAAGGGTTTAATAATTTCGTTACTAATTTAATGACTGGTTGCAGTGCATCGTTAGCGTTATTGTGTGCGCTTTCCGACCCGATTAGTGAATGGAATGAAGCTCGGATTTCTACTGGTACAGCTAATACTTCAATTGAAAAGGTGTATCAGCCAAAAACTGCTGAATCTTCAAGCTGGATGGATGGTGCAGGAGTGGGCATATTTCTAGCGATATTAATGCTTTTTCTATTTGGTGGCAGGAGAAGTAAATGAATTATTTAAGTGACAAACATAAACAGTTATCGGAGTCGCAACAATCGGGTTTAATGTTGTGGTTTGGTCGCCTGCCAATGGACAAGAAAGCTGTTGCAATTGGGCTGAGTTTGACTGTGGGTATTAGCTCGGCGGCGATGGCGTGGCAAGGAACTAGCAGCGATCGGATCTACTTCTGTGTCAAAACCCCTTCAAAAACATTGGTGTGTCAGGACAAAGATAACCGTCCTTTTCGCATGACCCCATTTTATTGGTCACAGTGGAAGAGTGATGGAATGCCCCCCCAAGTAGTACGTGACCCAGCAATGGGGGTAAACGGGTTGGTGAAAGCTACCAACCCATATAAGCCGTTGTGGGCGTTTGGGGGATTCCTGGGGTTTGCGCTTGCGGGGTGGATGCTCCGCCATTGCCAGTATGAGGAGAAACAGAGAGCCGTATTTGAGGACATCGCCCAAAAACGGGATGCTGCAAAGGCAGAGATGGCGGCACGTTCTGAGCTACTAGAGAGTTACCGAGACGTTGCGATCGCAGAAGTCCAACTACAAGCTGACCTGGATCTAGTGGCCAATGATCGCACTGTGGATATCCAAAAAGCCGAGATTTACGCCCACACGGAAATTGAAGTTACCCAAATGGAGGCAACTGATGCCATTTTTGAGGCGCAAACGGCTGGGATGACCGAGCAACAGAAGGCGGAGTACATCAAGCAGCTACGTGAGATGAAAACGCCCTATCTGCAAGGGAGTCAGACTTTAGCGGGGACGATTGACCCCAACGATAAAGTTACTGGGGGAGAACAGCCGGCAATCGCTCCCACTGACAAATATCGCTGGATTAACAACACCATCGGCTACCCCACTTTAATATTTGGTGGCATGGGTGCGGGTAAATCCTGGACTACTAGAGAAATTATTTGGCATAAGCGCTCTGCTGGCTGGAATCAAATCTTTGTACTTGACCCACATGGAACTTCTGTTGAATGGCGAGGGGTGAATCTAATTACTGGTTACAGGGAAATAGCCGACTTTATGCAATGGTACATGGCGGAAATGCGCCGCCGTTACAAAGCCTATCGTGAAAGCGGAATGGTTGAGGAGCAATGGACGCAACACTTAAGAGACACAAACCAACATTTCTGTGTAGTCGCTGAGGAGTTTACAACTTGGACAGATAACATTGTTGAGCCAATGCCAGACGATTGTGAGGATGAAAAATGGAAGCCCGACCCTGATTTTATTGGTAAATGGTTTCGCTGTGCCATGACCGAATCTCGCAAACAATTAATGATTCCTTTGTTCGTAGCTCACGACCGCACAATGGAAATCTTAGCTAAAGCCAAAGGATTATCAAAACTTCGAGATGCGGCACTGTTAGAAGTAGAACTAATCGCAACTATTGACCCAATCACCGCAGAAGCAAAAGCTAGTGGCATGGGTAAAATTAAACTGCCAGGGCATGGGCAATGGATTGATATTGAACTGCCTAAACTTGACCACAAGCGAATTGATTTTCGGCTTGATAAACGTTTGACCAGTGATGAACCGCCAACCATCGATAAAGCCACTTTAGAACGCATTTATGAACTGGAATTCAATCTTGCTAACAAAGCAGGTGACACCCAAGATGAACCTAAGAAACTATCACCCCAGGCGCAAAAACTGTATGAATATTTCATCAGAACTGAGCGGATTGAAGCTGACGTGAGAGAGTTTAAGGGCAACTTTAAAGTGGCTGGTGAAAGATTCACTGTTGAGCAAATAAAGGGGTGGATGTACGAGATTGTGGGCGCAGGATTGGCGGATTGGATTGGTGAAGGAATTATCCATCTCTTGCACGAAAAAGAATGATGGTGTCTGGCTCAAGGGATGTAAAAACGGGGCAAAATGCGAGACATCAACCCCAGACACGGCAGACACCAAAAGCCTGAAACCCTTACAGAGCTTAGACACTCCTCGGACACCAGTTCAGACACCGCAAGACACCACGGCAAGGGTTGATGTCTTAATAATGTCTGCCAGACACGACTAATTAATTTCTGAAAATAGCTAACACTATGCACCCAATTGAGTTTAAGAAAAAGTGGCAATTAACTTACAACGATTTAGCACTCGTCTTAGGTTACGAAAATGATTTCACTGTCCGTTGCTGGGGGATAAATGGAGGACACAGGCGCAACCCTCAAAAAGTTGCTTATGTTGCTTGTCGCCTTCTAGATGAAAAATGGTCAGCTGAGGGGAAAGTTATAGATTCTTACCTTTGATAATTTCTCTCCGCGTCTCTGCTAATTAATTTATTGAAATACCTGAATCCTATGCACCCAATTGAGTTTAAGAAAAAATGGCAGTTAACTTACGACGAGCTTTCACTTGTCTTAGGTTATGAAGGTGATTATACCGTCCGTTCTTGGGGTACGAATGGAAGACACAAGCGCAATCCTCAAAATGTTGTTTATGTCGCTTGTCGCCTTCTAGATGAAAAATGGTCAACTCAGGGGAAACAAGTAAATTCTTACCTTTGATGCTTGTGTGAGTCGGGACAATTATAGTCAACTGTTTAATCAGTGCTTTTCAGAATTTATTCGGGAGAGAATAACGTGTCTAACTCTGTTGAAAATTATTTAACTGTTGAGGGAAGTAATCAATCTGTGAAGGCGTTTTTTGAGCAAGCAAATACTAATCAAAGCTTATTTGATTTCCATGCTTTTGTACCAATGCCGCCAGATGTTTTTCAGGGTGATTTAGGAACGGAAGAACAACAGATGTATCCAGGTGAACAAAATTGGTATGAATGGTCAATCTCAAACTGGGGTACAAGCACGAATGGATATACAGTAGTACATAAACCTCCTTTTGTGCAGTTTAGAACCGTATGGAGTGTTCCTTTACCTGTTCTCTTGGCTGCCTCTGAACAATTTCCCGATTTAAAATTTACAAATGAATGGATTGAGGAAACATTAGAAGCGGCGGGAAGGTTCATTTTACAGAATGGTCAGATTTGGCTAGACGAATCAGAAATTTATGAGATGTGGTCAAATAAACAATCAAAATATATTCACCCCTTGAATTTAAAGTATTGCTTTTCAAAGTACATAACATATTTGAAAGAGTTCGCTCAAGAAGAAGGAGATGATTCTCCTTATGTATTTTATTTAAATGCTAGTGATGGCATAGGTACATTTTTTGGACTGGCTCATATAAGTAAGTTCTTATTAAAGAGCTTTTCTAAGCGCACAACCAACCTGAAACCAATGGTTTTTGAAGATACTGAGTCCTAATGAACGAGGGGGTTTTGGAGTGTATGCCGGGCGATGATCCTGTCTTTTTATGAGTGGCTTTGTTCCGGCATAGCTCCAAAACCCCCAATGTATTTTTTGATTGACAAAAAGTAGTTTTAGGTGCGACTCTAGCCCTACCCCATGCCCAATCCCGGCTGTACCCCATTAATGAATCAATTAGTTTTATAACAGTCTATCAACAGCTTTAAAACTATTTTTTAACAACATCTAACTTATCCAACTTTTCAAATTATTTTAAAAGTTCTAGCTAATGGTTAAAGATACGCTATATATTAAAATTAGTTTTAAGTTAAAAGTTAAATATGAAAGAAGCTCGTCATATAGCTACTGGAAGAATAGTCCTAGCATCTGAAGCAGATTATGCAGAATATAATGGTATTTTTCAGTGTCCACATTGTAAAGTCCCATTACGACTAAAAAAAGAATATACTACTCGTTTAGGTAAAACAATAACTGCGGCTTTTACTCATCCTCCATCTGAAACAGATATGGAGAAAAAGTGTCCAAAACGAATAGATATTGATTTTAATAATATAGAATCACAAATAACATTTCCTGAATCTAAGGAACAATGTTATAAGCTTTTGAAGGAAAACTTTTTAAACTGTTTAAACAATTATAGCAAAGTTACCCTTACAGAACAATATTCTACAGATGAATCTGCATTAGAATGTATACGTATTCTCCTAAAGTTAAACAATAAGATAATCCCAAAAAAACAAAACCGTAAATATATTGATGAACTTCCAGAATTACAACCAGAAAAAATTAAAAAGCGTTTTAAACATACAGTATATGAGTACTCGAAATCTCATAAGCCAAAACTTTCTGCTGTAGAAAGTAACTTGAATTTTACAATGCAGAAATATAATAGTTTGGTTTGGGGAATAGAATTTTTAATCTATGAAGCTGATGAGTATTTTTTGCAAAAAACATTAGACTTTATCTTTGGCAAGTATGTCGCTAATAAAAAAATTAAAGGTATAGAATACAAAAGCGAAATGTTTTACAATGGTGAAGTACTTTACAATGGCGAAATTGCAAGAATATTAGGCTTTGAATTAAGTATTATAAAGCAAGCACATCTGCTTTTATCAGATAATAAATCAATAGATGAGTTTTTTCGTGAAATGTACAAAAAAGAATTCTCCGGCAGCAATGGAGTTATTTTTAATGAAATAACAAAAATTCATAATGCGGTATTTAAGCATATTATAAATTACTTAGTTTATTTCCCTTGGGAATCTCTATCTAACTACAAAGCTAAAAAGTTAGGACGTAGCGCTAGTAAACGCAAGAGACGAGCATTATAAAATCAATCATAAGTAATAAATATCTATAAGTCTTAGGCGTGGAGATACGACTTATTTTTAAACATTACAAAATAGGTAAGGTTTTACTATAAATAACATTTCAACCAAATAGGGCTAATTCCTACTGCACGTCCAGTTTTAGAACAATTGCGCCAGTGTGGGATGTATTTATCTGACCGCGTGATCAATCACGCATTAGCATTGGTAGGGGAATAGATTGACTACCAAGCCTTTAGCGGATCATACCTGATGATGGTTAACGTGCTACAAACATAAGCAGATTTTATCAGCCAACGGTATCATGCGGGTTGTAGCGATTGCGATTGATAAGTTGGAATTGATGAGGTGCGATCGCGTTGGTGTCGCCAACGGAGTTACAATACTTTCGGTCATCAATTACACGTAATGCCGATAACGTGTAATTGATGACCCAAAGTATTGTAACTCCGTTAGCGTCACGAAAGCGATCGCACCGAATCAATTTCAACTTATCAATCGCAATCGCTACAACCCTCATTCTGGCGTTGGCTGATAAAACCTGCTTATGATTGCAGCACGTTAACCATCATCAGGTATGATCCGCTCACGGCTTGAGAGTCAATCTATTCCCCTACCAATGCTAATGCGTGATTGATCACGCGGTCAGATAAATACATTCCACACTGGCGCAATTGTTCTAAAACTGGACGTGCAGCAGGAATTACCCCTCGTTGTTTGGCGGTAATAACGATGCCCAATGTCCCCCGTACCGGAATTCCCAAAGTGGCAGCACAACGACGGGCTGCTAAATCATCTAGAATTACTTCTGTACCTGGATTTACATAGCCCCAGGTCAGTACGGCTGACTCACCTAGACCCAAATCCCAGCTTTGAATCACATTCGGGACTGGTGGTGTTTCTTGTACAACCAACCAATCAGTATTATTGAGCGTCACTGCTGTTACGTCTGCTGACCCATACGCCTGAATTTCTGTGGCTACAGCATCGGGAACAATAATTGATGATCCCATTAGGAGCAACAAATCAAGAAAGCCGCCCTTGGTCAAAAAAATTAATGGGGATGTGTTGATAGCAGGCAGTTCAGCCACGGTTTAACTCGCTCTGCAAATCATCAAAATCAACAGCGAAGACATCCACTTGTTCACGGGCTAGGACGGCTAGAAAGTCTCGGCGGTTTAGCCCAGCAACAGAGGCGGCTTTCTCCATCGAGATTTCCTGCTTCTGATACCAGTAAATAGCAGCAGCGAGGCGCATATCACGCACAAACTCTTCTGGACTCAGGCGACGGGCGCTAAATACTTCTTCTGGCAGGTTAATCGTGACATTAGACATGATTTCTGTCCTAAATTGCTGCATTCATAATATCAACCATTTCTTTTTAAAAGCGATCGCTCTCCCTGGATGCGCCTGTTGTGCTACCACCAACCACGATTGAGATAACACCCGCTCTGTATCTAGGTTTAGGCCAGAGTAACTTACTTGGGTAAGTTGCTTTAGTTTACTAATAATCTACAAGTATATTAAAGCAAGCAACTTATTTAAATGATTATCTGACTGTACCTTAATTGATTTTATGCTGTAAATTACTTAATTTATAATAGCTCCACAGTGCTTGCCTTATTCCATCTAGGTCAGACACCAATTATGGTTTAGACGTTTATAGTCAGACACTTTTGAATTTTAGTAACTTACTTTAGTTTTCTTAACTTAATGTAGTAAGCTGCCAAAGCGCATTAGTAAATTACTATTAACACAATAGTACATTACTTTAATTTGTTTTAAATTTAACGTAACTGACTTTAAATTACCCATACACATATAGCAGTATATGGCTACTAAAGACTGGTTAGACAATCACGCTAAAGTCACAGCATACCTTGACTTCAGCCTCTACGCTAGTTTAGAGAAGTGGATGAAAACACACAAAATAAAGAAAGCCTCTCAAGCTCTGACAATTATACTTGAGCATTATTTAGAGGGCAATATTCCGATTGAAGTGATGCCAGAGAACCTAGAACTTGAGGTAAAGCAGCTTAAGGTGAAAACCACCGAAATTGATGGTTTAGAGGCAGCCGTAGCCGAGCAACAAAAGGAATTTAATGATGAGATAAACTCGCTTAGAACAGAAATAGATGGGCTACGGCAAGCTCTTATTAATGCGGGATTATCATCTCTGCGAGAGAGGGTAGAGGACATACCCAGAGGCAAAATCAAATTCTCACATTCTGATCATGATGCTAAACAGGGGCTAACCAAGACTGACCTATGTGAGCGGATAAACATCAACGGCAGTCAAATCAATCAATGGGCAACGATGCTTAACCTCGACCCTGATGAGTACCTGTTTGAATTGACTGGCTGGAAGAAACCCCTGAACGCTCGGCGGTACTTCCCGGTGTTGGAGAATGAGCAAAAGCAAGCTGCGAAAACTAGCTAGTAGAAGGCGATCGCCGATCTGACGGTACACAGAAAGGAAATTGACAATACCAACAACATTATCTAGCACAGGGGTTCACAGTGTTAGGGTTTTGTCTATGACTCAATGCCGCAAGCGTCTAGACTCGCTTCTATACCCTCATTTAGTAAATGTTTTGGTATCGATACGTGATATCAAAAGAGGGCTATGCCCTTTTGGAAGAAGCTCTGCAAGGTGCATCTGGCATCACCGTGCCAACTACTTTTATTCCATTCTTTTTTCTAATTTCTGAATTGACTCAATCGCTTCCTGATGCTCTTTGTGCTTGGTCTGTTGTTGAAATAGGGAAGCAGCTTTGTGCAAATCGTCTATTGCCTGTTGATAATTTCCAATTAAAGTTTGGGCTAACGCACGATGGTTGTAAGCCTCTGCACAATTCGGGTCTAGTTCCAGTGCTTTGTCACAGTCGATAACTGCTCCTCTGGCATCTCCCACATGATGCCGACACAGACCGCGACAGGCATAGACTATTGCTATGTTACCTCCCAGGTCAATTGCTTGACTATAGCTACTGATTGCCTTGGAGTAATTTCTGGTGTGGTAATAAGTATCTCCAAAGGCCATATGAACCGAAATTTTCTTAGGATCTAGCTGCAAAGCTTGCTCACAATCAGACACAGCCGCTTCATAATTCCCCAGCGCGCAGTGTGCAGCAGCACGAAAAGTATACCCCGCTAAGATGCTTGGATTCAGTCTTAGAACCTGATTACAATCTTCTAGGCGTTGTTTATAATTGCCCATCAGCCCATACACAATGCCTCGATGTAAATAAGCAACTAGCATTTGGGAATTAAGTTTTAGGGCTTGCGTATAGTCAGCAATTGCTTCTGGGTACTTGCCCAATGCCCAATAAGCATCCGCCCGATGCCGATAAGTATCAGCATGATTTGGTAACAGACGGGCTACCTGGTCGTAATCGCTAATTGCACTTGGGTAATTCTTGAGGCGATAGCGGGCCAATCCTCTATTCAAATAGGCATCACAATTGCTGCTATCAAGACGTAGGGTTTGATAATAATCTGCAATTGCTTTTTGGAACTGATTTATGTTGGCATAAGCCATGCCACGATAGAGACAAGCTTGGATATGTTTTGGATTGGCTTGAATTACCTGTGTGAAGACTAGTATCGCTCCCTGGTAGTCACCACGCTGATATTTTTCGATTCCCTGATTGAAGAGAAATTGAATATTCATAACTGCTAAACTGACGTGAGACTTTTTTAGCCCCAAGAAGTACTTAGATTTAGTTCGCCAGCGTCTCTTAAAATAAGGGACTTCCTGGCAACGGTAACGAAGACACTAATACTACAGGATGTAACTTTTTTTGCCTGAGACATTGAGCAGCGGTGAGAAGCTTATAGATAATTCTTATTCTTAGTGTTCCCATTCTTGAGCAGCCAGGAATAATTCTGGAGAAAGTTTTTTTGTCAGCATCACAGAGGTAGTGAGGCAGTTCGTATCTCAAGCGTTCACCTCTTTTCGCCAAGAGGTAGACGAGCGCCTGGGGGAGTTCGCAGCTTGAGAGAGTCAGGTGAATCTCTTTGGCAGAAAGTGAAGCCAGACTATGAGGCAATTCGCTCCTCTTCGATGCGGGTGGTTTCCTATACCGCCTGTCAACTGGTGCCGTGATGTTTTTGGCGCGTCGCAGCATGAGTACAGCAATTTTCTTTCGCCTTCTTCAGCAGTTCTGGCTCAAGCCACCAACAGAAAACCCCGGTGATGAACCGAGGGCTAATGTCTGCTGTCTAGTTTCTGTCTAGATGTCTGTCTTGTCTGTCCCTTGCTGTACAAGGATTCTGTCTAATTCTGTCCGTTCTGTCCATCTGTCTGATTTTGAGCAATTTCGATAGTATTGGCATCAAGCCAGACGGCTAGACCATTCTCAACCAACTCATTAAACAGTCGCTTCAACTCCTCCGAACTGAACCGTTGACCTTTTACCTTAAAGTTGGGCTGTATCTCCTGTATGACTGCCGATGTTCTCCCTGTGCGTTGGAGGTATTGCAGCAGAGATTGGGCAACAGGTGTTAGGGATGGGGTAGGGCTAGAGTCTGCCTTGCCACCAATATTAATTTCTAGTTCATAGATGCGCTCTAAAGTGGCTTTATCAATGGGTGGTATTGGGTGAGATTCGGCTGCTGGTGTAGGGGAGCTAAAATCAGATATTTTTACGCTCATAGTCGGCAGATGAACATCAAGCCATTCGTTAGAACTATCGAGTTTTACCTTTGCTTTACCCGTTGATAAAGGCTGTAGTGTAACTGAATCTACTTCCGCCAAACATTCAACTTGGAGCATCTTAGAAACAAGATTATGTAATCCCTTAATGCCAAACAAACAAGTCTGGGTATTGTTGTGAGCAACCACCGTTAGGGGCATCTCTTGTTTACGGCTTTTAGTTAATGCCAGCTTCCCGAATTTGTCTAACAGTTCTGCATCTTTAATGAAGTCGCCGTATGTGGTGGCCTCCTCACAGATTAAAGACAAAGCTTTACCTTCTGCCCAAAGTTTCTGCCGCCATTGCGACTCACTCAATGATGAATTATTAAAGGTTTTTAACCGTGATTCCAGTTCCTCAACGTAATCGCGGATCTGCTGTTCAATATCATCCCAGGAGTGGTAACTTTCAACTCCTCGCCATTCACTACGGTTCGAGTCAGGGTCAAGGACAATCACACGGTAGCCGGCTTGTTTTTTGAGTTGGATTACATAACGGGCTAGCCAAGATTTACCACCGCCTTGGTTGCCCCAGATAAGGGCAGTTTGTTTAATTAGGTTTTGCACCCATGCCGTTTTATTGTCCTGTGATGCAATCGCTCCTGCTTCAGATCCAGTAACTTTGTCGTTGGGGTCAATCGTCCCCGCTAAAGTCTGGCTACCTTGTAGATAGGGCGTTTTCATCTCACGTAGCTGCTTAATATACTCTGCTTTCTGTTCTTCGGTCATCCCAGCCGTTTGCGCCTCAAAAATGGCATCAGTTGCCTCCATTTGGGTAACTTCAATTTCCGTGTGGGCGTAAATCTCAGCTTTTTGGATATCCACAGTGCGATCATTAGCGACTAGATCCAGGTCAGCTTGTAGTTGAACTTCTGCGATCGCAACGTCTCGGCAACTCTCTAGTAGCTCGGAACGAGCGGCCATCTCTGCCTTTGCTGCGTCCCGTTTTTGGGCGATGTCTTCAAAAACTGCCCTCTGCTTCTCTTCATCTTGGCAATGGCGAAGCATCCACCCCGCAAGAGCAAACCCCAGGAATCCACCAAACGCCCAAAACGCTTTATATGGGTTAGTCGCTTTCACTAACCCATTTACCCCCATTGCTGGATCTCTCACTACTTGGCGCGGCATTCCTTCTTGTTTCCATTGCTCCCAGTAATAGGGGGTCATGCGGAATGGTCTGTTATTCTTGTCCTGACATACCAATGTTTTCTTTGGGGTTTTGACACAGAAATAAATTCTGTCGCTGCTAGTTCCCTGCCACGCCATCGCAGCTGATCCAATCCCTACTGTTAAACTCAGCCCAATTGCAACAGCTTTTTTATCCATCGGTAACTGTCCGAACCACTTCATTAAACCCGATTGTTGCGACTCTGATAAAGTTTTATGTTTCTCACTTAAATAATTCATTTACTCTTCCTTCCACCAAATAAAAAAATCATTAATATCGCTAGAAGTATGCCCACTCCTGCACCATCCATCCAACTTGAAGATTCAGCAGTTTTTGGCTTATAAACCGACTCAATTGAAGTATTAACTGTACTAGTAGAAGTTCTCGATTCATTCCACTCACTAATCGGTTCATTGAGCGCACACAATAGGGCTAATGACGCACTGCATCCAGTCATTAAATTAGTGACAAAATTGTTGAACCCTTCACCTGTTGCAGTAGCAGTAAAGTACAGGTGTGCAGTACCCACTGCAAGAAACATTCCAACGGGGTGAACTTGCAATAGATGAAAGGTGAAAATTACTGCGCTATTTAGACAACTGCCAGCGACAATTTCACAAGCGTTACCAGCACGTCTAAATGTTCTACCTCTGTTATTTT
Organism: Nostoc edaphicum CCNP1411; assembly: GCF_014023275.1. Lineage (NCBI taxonomy): Bacteria > Bacillati > Cyanobacteriota > Cyanophyceae > Nostocales > Nostocaceae > Nostoc > Nostoc edaphicum. The sequence goes on along the minus strand of NZ_CP054696.1, from coordinate 21,653 downwards.
CTGGCAGTGGTTGTGGTTGTTCTGGTTGTTTCTGCTGCTGATGTTGTTGTGATTTCTGTGCCAGCCCTTCCATTGAAAAAGGGCTGACGCTATGAGGATCTTCATTTCGTTTCCTTACTAGCATCAGCCTTACCTAATTAATTGATTATCTGTCGCCTAACTTCTGCCACAAGTTACCCAACATTGCACCCCAACCGCGAACTGTTCCTGTTGCTGAAACACTAGATGCTGGTACATGATTTTGGGATTGAATTGGTATCACTTCCTGGGGTGTTTGGTTCGGCTCTAAAGCTCTGGAACCATACCTTGCACGGGCTAAAAGTTGTTGGCGTTTCTCTCTCAGTCCTGTTGTGATTGCCTGCCTTTCAGCCTGCACAACTTGCCTATTTTCTATACCGCTAATCTTGTTTTCATGCCGCCACAATTCTGCTTGCAAATCGTGGTGTAATTGGGCTGCCACTTCTGCAAGTCCGTGCTTACGTTTTTGGTCAATTCGCAGGAGGTCGGCTCTATCTTGGGCATCTATCTTGCCCATCTCTGAATCAAACTCGGAGTTGAGTTTGCGAATCTTAGCGATAGCACCCGCTACATGAGAGCCGTATTGTTTACGAAGTTCGACCCAGGTTACTTGCCCTTTTGTTAGCTTCTCCATCGCCTCAAAGACGACCTTGGCATTGTCCAAAAATGGTTCTAGTCTGTCAGATAATTCTTGGGCATTATTCGCATAATCCGCAAACTGTTCGAGCTTATTGATATCAGAGAGATAGCCCAAAATATCAGACTCAAATCCTCCCCAGGAAAGCGCTTTTTCATCGATATGGGAACTATGACCAACTACCGGATTACGTATTGCAAAGTCCATTGCTAAAACTCCTAATAAGGTATGTTGTCGTAGTTGATATCACTCGACTCTTGGGGTACTTCATCCCAGTAACCCATATCTTCAAATCGGCTATAAATTCTCGTTGCTAATTGCCTTACGGGGTCGTCAAAAGCATCAGAGATTAAATCGAATCTGTTCTCACCAAATGCCAAGATATTTGCAATGTCAGGGTCAATGCTATTACCCAAGAATTGACCAAATGCAGCAGAGTATGGATGGTCATCAATGGTTGAATGAGTTGCTAGAAATTCTGTTCCGGTGAAGGGTGGGTAATCTTCACTCTCGAATATTGGTGTGGAAAGTGCCTCAATATCTGCCTCAATCATTGCTGCCCATTGTTCAGGATTTTCCGCTTTGAATTGCTGCTTTCTTAGGGCGGAGTCAGTCAGAGGTGAACGTCCCCAATCGTTGGGATTTTTGTAGTCAAGTGTCATTTGTTAGAATCCTTGTGTACTTTTCGTTTTGCGGCGAGAGATACATCCTGATTAGGCGATCGCCAAGCTTGCCGGCAGGTGCGATCGCTTCATCATCAGTTCTCACGAAATTCAACAAGTTCAAAAACCTCTCTCTGCACTTGGTTTTGGCTTAATTCTTTTCGTTTGCCTTTGGAGTCATTAAAAACGAAAGGCGCATTGGCTCTAGAGTTAGAGCGATGGCTGTAGCGGAGTTGTTGACCACGGAATTCATAGAGGTGGTTACGTTGCAAAGTTGTCGTTTCTAACATTTGCTCCCTCAAACCTGCGAATAGAACTCGATATTTAGGATTGCTTCGTGAATCTCCATCAAGGCTTGCACTGCATCACCCATCTTTAAGTCATTTGATGTACTGAACTTTTCGGACGCTTCGATTTGTTTGTAATTGGGAGATGCTTGCACAAATCTTAGAGTCTGTTCACAACCGAGGATGATGGTCATTATTTCTGTTGTTGTTAGGCTTGGTTGTGTCTTTTGGGTGTCTTGGTCGCTCATGACTTTTTCCCTTTCCTTTGGGTTTTGATTGGTGCGGCTGGCGCTTCTGGCTGGCTCGGTTTCTGAAGTACATAGCTGATTGCCCCTGCACCTCCCACGGCTGCGGCGATAGTGAACATATTGTTTCTGCCAAGCTGCTGAACTCCGAAGTAGCCAAGGGCTAACGCTGCTGCTGTTGCTCCAATGCCTAAAACCGTGTTTCTAAATCTGGATTTGGTCATGCTGCCCCTTTGAAATTAGTGACCATTGCGCTAAGTGCCGATTTATTTGGCTGTGTAGATGGCGCTGTTTCAACTTTTGGTGATGTTTGCACATTGCCATGTTGAAAAATCAGCTTCTCTACACCTGCCGAAAGTGCTTGTGTTGGCGCGTCTTGGGGTAAATCAAACATCTTGCACAATTCAATTACTGCTAGATAGGAAATGGTTATACGCCGAGATTCGTAATTCATTAACTAAGCTCCCTTTGCAATTTGAGTTAATAGCTTCAACCCCAAGGCATTGATAAATTGGGGATTGTTCAAAATCACAAAACCTAAACCAGCTAAGTTTTGATCCACCACTGGCAAGGAAACACCACCACCCCAGGCGACAAGGTATTTCGCTCGGTCTAGATAATTGCCAGCAGTCACAAAGTTGGCGAATTTCTCAATCCTGTTTGACCACCATTCATCTAGACATTGGCTGTACTCTGTTTCAAACTTCTTGCCCGTGAGGTGGTTGCCGCCATAAGTAAAAGTGCCTTCGATAATCCCCTGGTTAACGAGACTGGGCGAGTGTTTCACATCCTTGGACAGCAGACTCACTCGGTCGTTTCGCTTGTCGAGAGCTTCTGCAATCATGGTGTGCAGTTCCCCGCAACCACCTTCAATCAAGTGACGGTCTATGACTGCACCACTGCCGTTAAAGACAGTTACAAGCCAAGTTGATGAACCGATATCAAGAGCGATCGCTAATTCTGAGGGGTCAAGTACCAGGGATGCTTCACCAAATAAGCAATGAGCAATGCTGCCAAATCCTTCGGGATAAATGCCTGTGACTACAATCTCAACTGTCTTGGTGACAATAGAACGAGTTACAGGGTGCAGATGCTCAAAGGTGTGAGTGCCTTCGACTCTGCGTTTAATCTCTTGGCCCCAGCGTTCTGGGTTGTGATTGCTCAAACTAATTGAAAGCTTCATCCCATCGGGAATATTGAGAACCGCTAAGTCTGCAAGGATGCTTTCTAATGCCAGTTCTGCTTTTTTGCGCCTTATCTTCGTGTAGTAGGGTGTGGTCACTTTGAGCTAGAGCAGCACTGCCCCAGAAAAATTGAACGTCTTTTAAGTCCAGGCGTGAACCTTCTACATAACGCACCCATGCCCCATCTTTTGAGATGGTTTCGTGGTGCATGATGTTTCGGTTGCGAACAAGTGAGTATGCGGCAGGCATCATGATCGAAAAATCACCGATGATTGCCTTGCCATATCCTGCTCCTGCGTCTTTACCTCCTGTGAGGTCGGTTAGCCCGGATTTGGCTAACAAGTCTGCCTGAACTAGCCAATTTTTGGCATTGGAATATACGGTTGTCATGGTTCCGATGATTGGTAAAAGTCTTGATTTTTCTGGCTTTGGAGAATTTAGAGGCTAAATCGCTTTAAATCCACATATCCAGTTGGGGGCAAGCTAAAGCATCACTTTCTCGCTTCTGTTGCCTTTGTTGAGTGGCGTTTTTTGGCTCACAATGCTAATATAGCATCTATTAGATAGTAGTAGGCACTACTAGAAACTACTTTTGCTTATACTTTAGGCACATTAAATAAGGTAATTTGATACTAATAGTGCCTAAAGCTATCTAATAAATGCCAAAGTATAAAGGTAAAAGAGTAAATGTAACTTTCCCGGTAGAAGTTTATGAGCAAGTTGCAGGATTGGCCACTGATGAAACTAGAACAGTAAGTCAAATGGTTGTCGTGCTATGTCAAGAAGCTATTGCCGCTAGGGAGAAAAAGCAGGAGAAAACACAATGAGCAACTTAGCAAAAACCGGAATAACAACAGTATCAACTTTTATTAAGTAATTTCTAGGGAAATTAGAGCCTTGCTAAATTTCAGACAAACAGAAGTTTTGTATGATCTAGCTATTGTTTAATTAAATGAGATACGGAGGTGAGTACAAGGAAACGAAAAAGCAAAAAGACAAAGCGTAAATAGTTAAACGCTTTGTCCAGTAGCAAAAGTTCAATTTTATAAGCTTTCAGGAGCGGGAACTTATCTCAAACCTTCCAAAAAGTGGCTAAAAGTGTGGAAGCTTGACCACCACTGCTTGGCAAACTGAGATTTAATCCGCGCTGCTTACTCATATTATATGGGCTGCTGTGGAAATTTCTATATTTTCACTGCGAAATTTTGCATAGAAATTTATCAAAATTTTTGACCAAAAAAATTCTAAACAAGCAAAATAGTAAATCTCGTAGATATAAGGTGTAGCAGCGCGATAACCCCCTCCAGATACTGAAAAACAACGTATTTGAGGGAAAAGCTGTGAAAAATAGTAACTGTGAACTTCAAAAAATTGAAGTTACACAGAGGTACGAGATCATATCCCGTCCCTCTGACATAGAAGCGCACCACTGGAATGAATGGTTAGCCAGTGCTGTTGACCCTGGAATTATTGCGCTAAACGTCATTTCCGTATCGGGTAATGCCGCCTACGATTACCTGTTTTATGGTCAAAACGTCCCCCGCCGTAACGATGGACGACTCAGAGACGGGGTACTCAAGAATTATCGCCACATCGAAGGACTTAACTGGTGGTGCAGTGGCGTTGACCCGCTTAACGATTATAGCCCCATGATGTGGGGCGGCATGAAGCCCGACCGCCCCAGGCGCGACCTGAACAAAGTTCTTAAATTCATCAAGTATGAACATCCCCTAAGAGTGCCAACACGGGCATTCTTCCTGGCAGTACCAGATCACATCTGGGAGAGTGTGGCCGCACGATATGACTTGCCCATTAGCGATGAAGATAGGGCATTAGGCTTCTGGCATTGGGTATGGAAGTACAACATCTCAGTTGTGATTTGTGAGGGAGCTAAAAAAGCAGGGGCGTTGCTTACTTTAGGCTATGCAGCGATCGCCCTTCCTGGGATAAACAGTGGCTACCGCAATCCCAAAGATGAATTTGGACAGCCCACAGGTAATTTACATCTAATTCCAGAGCTACAACACTTCGCCACCCTTGGACGTAAATTCATCATTTGCTTTGACCACGACACCAAGCCAGAAACGGTTCAACGGGTGAATATTGCCATTAGCCAAACCGCAAAACTGTTAACTGCCTGTGGCTGTCAAGTCTTAGTTACACAGTGGAGTTACCCCGAAAAAGGCATTGATGACTTAATCGCCGCTAGGGGGCCAGCTGTTACTGATGAAATTATAAAACTAGCACTGACAAAAGAAAAATGGCAGGTCAAAGAGTACAGCCGACTATCAATTGAGGCGGCACTCGTCCTCAATCAGCGTTACCTGGGAGAATTGGCTATCCCAGAAACCGCCAAACTGATTTTGCTCAAATCCCCTAAAGGTTCAGGTAAAACACAGTCATTTGCCGCGATCGTTGCTGAAGCGATCGCCAACGGTCAACCCGTTATCCTCTTATCGCACAGGGTACAGTTAGCCCAAGCGATCGCGGAGCGGGTAGGCATCCCCTACATCACCGAAGTCAGAAACAGCGAAACCGGGATTTTACTTGGTTTTGCGCTGTGTGTAGACAGTTTACACCCCAATGGACAAGCCAGATTTAACGCCCTTTACTGGAAAGAACCCCTGGTGATCATTGACGAATCCGAGCAGGTGATCTGGCACTTACTAAGCGCCAACACTGAAGTTAAGAAGCATCGGGTGGAAGTCCTCAACCAACTTTCCCAGTTATTCAAAAATGCCTTTGCTCCTGGACGTGGTAAAGTCATCCTGGCTGATGCTGATTTGTCTGATTTATCGCCAGAAATGGTTATGGGTCTAGCAGAAACCAACGTTACCCCTTGGGTAGTCGTCAACAACTGGAAAGGACAACCCTGGAACATTTACCACTACAAACAAACTACCCCCATCAATTGGTTAGCTGCCCTAGAAGCCGACATCAAAAGCGGGGGCAAGCCCTTTATTGCCGTTGATGGTCAAAGGGCTAGCTCTAAATGGGGAACCCAAGTTTTAGAGGCGAGGTTTAAGAAACAATTCCCTCACCTGAAAATACTCCGCATCGACTCAGATACAATTAAAGACCCGGAACACGAAGCTTACGAGTGCATCGAGAGATTAAATCAGGTGCTGCTGGAATATGACATTGTGCTGGCCTCCCCATCCATCGGCACGGGAGTCAGCATTGATATATTGGGGCATTTTACCAGTGTTTGGGGATGCTTTCTGGGTGTAGCCCCGGAAAATGCGACTCGGCAAGCTATAGCTCGTGTGCGTGAAGGCGTACCTCGTCATCTCTGGGTAGCCCCTCATGGACTTGGGAAAATCGGCAACGGAGCCATCAGCCTCAAATCCCTTTTGGCTAGTCAGCATCAATGTTTTCAGGCTAACTTGAGACTGCTGCAAGATGTATCGTTAGCGATCGACAGTGATGAAATCAACATTAACCGCACTGCCCTAAACGTCTGGGGAAAAATGGCCTGTCGCATCAATGCGGGTATGATTAATTTCCGTGAAACTGTGCTTTCTGAATTAGGTGAGGAAGGGCATAACATTATTGATGTCCATGACAACAAAACACTAGGCACATTAAAGAATGATATTGCCGCTCAGACAGATGAAGTCTACAACGGCGAATGTCGCTCTATCTCTGCTGCCGATACAACTGATATGACTGCTGCCAAATATTCGGCACTACAACAGCAACGGACTAAAACCACAACTGAACGCCACATTGAGCGCAAATATAAGCTAGAGCAACGTTACGGTGTGGATGTTACCTCGGAACTCGTCAAAAAAGACGATCAAGGTTATTACCCACAACTGAGGCTGCATTTTTACCTGACCTTGGGCAGAGCGAAAGTAGAGTCGCGCGATCGCAAACTGGGTGAAAAGATGCTTCTTGCCAAAAGCGCATGGCTACCAGACTTTAACGGCGGTCAACTTGGGTTAGTAGTTCGAGCTTTGGAAATGTTCAACATCCCCAATTTCATCGCCGATGACCGCGAATTCCGGGGGACTGATGCTGACCTAGTGCAGATGGCTAACAATGCTCTATCCGTGAAGTGGCAGGTGAAAACTGTTCTGGGAATTACCCTCAATGACAATGACAGCCCCATCGTTATCTTACGGCGATTGCTGAAGAAGATAGGGCTGAAACTCAAATACATCTGTCGTGATGGCACGGGCGATCGCCAACGAGTTTACCGTGTGGTTGACGGTGACGATGGGCGAGATAAAATCTTCCAAAACTGGCTGTCTAGGGATGCAGCCCAGGCTTAACCGGAATCTTTAACTGTAAATCTATCAAAATACTGCGCCAGTTGTAGCCTTTACCTACAGCAGGGGTTGCCTCATGGAATAATTGCGACTTTCGTACCATTAACAAGCGTTGGCAAGCTTAATAATGTGATAGTTAGGACTACATTCGTCCCAAAATGCCTGTTTTTCGTTCCGTCCACTAACGGTAATTAAATAGATATACAGGTTTACTGGACAATCCACACATACCAATGGTCATTGACCCATTAACCCCAACATTTTATTTACGCTGTTGCGGCTTGATGGCACGGCAGAAAGGTAAAATAGCTCATCAAATCTGACTGATGTATTCAATTAATAAAGGTTCAGCCTTAAACCACTCTCCAGCTAGTCTGATTGCCTGAAACTGCTGATGTAATGTTTTCTCTAGTTCAATCGCTTTTTCAGCCCCATCCACCTGTACTGACTTGATGAGCTTTAAATAGGCTGGGCTAGATGTTTGTAGCGATCTGATCCTCTGTTCTAAATTTTTGGCTCGACCTATTTTAATGGCTTTGCTCTCAGAGTTGAGGATAAAGTAAACAAAATGAGCAGTTTTAGCTAACTTATCACCATCAAGTGAAATTAATCTATTACCCGGAGTAACAATCTTCGTCTCAGGACTTGTCCAAGTCTTGAGCCATGCCGACACTGCATTAATAGTCAAAGACTTTTGAACTTTGATAGGAATCAGTTCTCCACCGATATTGAGCGTAAATTTCTTGCCAGCCACCCTACCTCTAGATGGGACATTGAGGTAGCCAATATATGTTTTAATACAAGTCTCAGTATAAGGAATAGAATCTTTATATTGTGTGACTGTGACTTCCTTATGCCTTGTTATAAACCTTCCTACAGGTTGTTGATATGGAATACTGAAACGTTGGATGTCTTCAGTTAAGACCTCTACCCATCCCCAGCCGTCATCTGGATTATCGGGATTTCTATTGATATAAATAACGTTCCAGTTTTTCCTAACCATGAATCTAACAGATTACAAAGCCTTGCAATTAATCATTAGTATTTCCTTAGTGGTCTAATTTTACACTGAAAAGAGAAAAACATTTCAAAGCACCGCAAGAGCATTACTGAATGACTCCAAATTACAGTTCATCTCTGTCAGAAATTCTCGGTATTATGGTTCCACCGACAAGTAAGAGTTTTCAGTCTATCTTGCCCCTGGTGACAGCTTCGCTATATCTAGGCCAAGTTGTTCAGTCAGATTCAAAGTCGATCAGAACAGCATCGGCCTGAAACATTTCGTCTCTAGCTTTTAAACCAATATCTCGACGGATACTGTCTAGAATTTCTAGACCTGTGCGTTGGCTGTTGGGGTAGGGAGTCCAGATGGCGTTGACTGTAATTTGAGTACCGACTAAGAATGTGTTGACTGCGCCGATAAAATACTCACCATCGGCATAATCTAAGCGGACAAGGTAAACACGAGTTTTGCCAGCGTAGTGAGCATTTTTAATGTCAAAGGCGGTTTGATAATCGGGATGTGATTCAGTCAAGTAGGTGATTTTAGGTTTGTTGGGATGATTAAATTCTTCGGATTTACCCCAATTGGGATCTGACTTTTTAAATCCTTCAGATTTACCCAAATTGGGGTCTGACTTTTTAAATCCTCCCGATTTACCCCAATTGGGGTCTAACTTTTTACGCCTTTGAGCTTCTCCCATATTGATTCCTATTATGTGGCTAACTTGACCTGATTAAAGACTAAAACTAGGATGCCATTGTTTCTATGTTGTTGCTGCCTCTGTTGCAAGTAGTTGTTTCTTGCTCTTACTCTTCCTATTGTTTACAGGTGCTTCTTCAGCTTCGCTGCTTTCAACAACTGCTGACTGATTTTCAGTAGTCCTATTCTCTGACGTACTACTATCGCCGTTATCAGATGCTTGATGACGGCGACGGCTGCTTTTCTTCAACTCGCCCAATAAATATTTGATTCTGCTGCCACTCAAATTGATGCCCAGACCTTTCAGCATCTCTGACACTTCATCATAACTGTAGCCGTACTTGTTAGAGGTCAGCTTCTCAATGTACCGTCTCATTTTCCTGATGGCCTCTCTATCCGATATATCCTCTCGTTCTTTTGGCTTTTGCTCCTTCAGCAGATTGATGGCTTTATCAATCTTGCCCTTCGTAATTACTTCTGAATTCTGATGCTCACTCATGGTTATCTCGTGAATCCTGATTAACTGATAATTATCAGCTATTTGAAAAAATCTGATTCAAAATCATCAAAAAAATTGACTATTGCGGCTACGCCGAATTACCTTTTCAGATTACAGCTATGCCTTCTAGTTTTTAGTGTGACAGCTTCGCTGGTAGTCTTATTCAAGCTAATGCTAAAAAATCTGACTATTACAGCTACGCTGAATCTAGACTTTTACTTAAAACAGCTACGCTGAATTATTTTTTCGTATTGCGGCTACACCGAACTATTATATTGTGTGGCAGCTACGCTGAATCAGAAAATTTTCATATAGCGGCTACGCCGTTTTTACCTCTTGTGCTGTGGCTACGCCGAACCAGAATTTATCTCCTGCTTGATTTGATTCAAATTCCGGCTACGCCGTTGCTATCCCCCCTTGTAAGTTGTAGGATAATTAGCAGCACGGCTACGCCTTTATATTCCTGCCTTCAGCCCCCTGCTGTGCCCTCCGTACACCCGTAGCATCTGACACCTCGCTCACCCGAAAATGGGCTAGAAGCAAGCCGTGCCTTTTGCCTACGGCAAACCTCGCTACGCTCGGACGACAGGCTTGCCAAAGTGGGAAGTGTCCCCCTTTGGAAACCCCCTCTCATACCTCCCACAGTTATGCGCCCGAAACTGTCAAAAAACCTGCTTCGTACTAAGACATTAGAAGCTCGTGTCAATGCAATCGAACACGAGATGATTAAGCTCAAAGCACAAGACGCGGGACTAAGCATAGCTGAATTAACTAGACGCAGTGTTTTACTAAAACCACTGCCCAAACGACTGAGCAAAATAACCCTAGCTACTTATAGAGAATTAGTCCGCATCGGCAGCAATATTAATCAACTCACTAGAGCTACTAATACAGCTATTAAAATGGGACTGCGACCACCAGCAGATCCAGAACAACTAAAACAGCTACAAAAACTCTTACAAAAAATTGGTCGAGAATTGTCCCAAATCGAAACTGAAATTACTGATGAAGATGACATTGACGACGGCGAAGATGATGAGGACTGGGAGTAAAAATGATTGGCAACCAAACCAAAGGTAAAAGCTTTCGCGGACTCCTTGACTATCTTGAAAATAAAGAGGAGTCATCTTTAATCGGCGGCAATATGTTTGGCACAAATGCCAGAGAATTAGCCAGAGAATTCCGACTGTCTCGACAACTTAATCCAGAAGCAGAAAAAGTAGTTCATCATGTTTCGCTTTCACTAAGCCCAGGCGAACAGCTAGACAATGATACTTGGTGTGAGATAGCTGAAAAGTACATCGAGGAAATGGGTTACACAGCTAACCAATATGCCATTTACCGCCACAACGACCGCAACCACGACCACATACACATTTGCGCCAGTAGAATCAGTTTGGATGACGGCAAGATTACCCGCGATAGCTGGGAGTATGTGCGCTCAGAAAAAATCATTCGTCAGCTAGAACTAGAATATGGTTTACAGCAAACTTTCAGTAGCAAGGAGAAACTGAACCGCGCCCCCAGCTATGGGCAACAGCGACGAATCGAAAGGGAACAACTAGAATACGAGCATGGTTTGAGAAACACGCCGCCACAACAGTCAATCAAAACCCAACTAATTGAACTAATCGACCGCGCCATAGTAGATAAACCGACTATGCCGCAACTGGTTGAGCGATTGCAATTACAAGGTGTAGAAGTTCGTCACGGATTAACACGCAACGGTAAAAGTAAGGGCATCTCGTACTCGTGGAATGACCAGAAATTTAGCGGCACATCTTTGGGGCCTGCCTACACATTCCCAGGTTTACAAAAACATAAGTTTATTGACTACCAACCACAACGGGATGATGAGCTTATTGAGAATCTGTTGAAGAATCCTAAAGAGCAAGCAGTGGAGAGCCAAAGATTTATAAATATAATCGCTGACTTTATCGAACAGTCAGTAGTTGATGATGCCTTGGCTGAAACGTTGCCACAATTAACAGAACAACTATCTATTTATCGGCAACAACTCTTTCGAGCTAAAACTGCATTCAATGACTTTGAAACAGCGTTGACGACTGAGTTGCAATCCCACGCAGAGAAGAAAGCAATTTTGTCAATCTCTGATTATATTGAGCAATCAGCTATCGAGTCAGCTTTAAGCCAAGCAGTATTAGGATTAACACAGCAAGTTTCTCAATATCATCAGCAGCTACTTGAAGCGAAAACTACATTCAATGACTTTGATGAAGCAGTTACGGCTGAGTTACAATCTCATGCAGAGAAGAGAGCTATTTTATCAATCTTTGATTATATTGAGCAATCAACTATCGAGTCAGCTTTAACTGAAACAGTATTAGAATTAACAGAGCAACTGTCTCAATACAAAGAGCAACTATTTATTGATAAAACTACATTCAATGACTTTGATGAAGCATTTACGGCTGAGTTGCAATCCCATACAGATCAGAAAGCCATTTTATCAATCTTTGATTATATTGAGCAATCAGCTATCGAGTCTGCTTTAACTGAAACAGTATTACGGTTAATAGAGCAAGTTTCTCAATATCATCAACAACTAGTTGCAGCTAAAACTACATTCAGTGACTTTGATGAAGCAGTTACGGCTGAGTTGCAATCTCACGCAGAAAACAAAGCTATTTTATCAATCTTTGATTATATTGAGCAATCAGCTATCGAGTCTGCTTTAACCCAAACAGTATTAGAATTAACACAACAACTTTCTCAATCTCAGCAGCAGCTATCAGCCGGAAGAACCATATTCGACGACCTGGAAGCAGCGATTGTTTATTTGGAGCAACTCCATAGATCGCAAAAACCAGTAGACGCAAATGCTCTTAATAAAACTCAAACTCTAGCCACAGATAAACCAAAACTAACCCCGAATCAAACAGCCGAGTTATATAAGTATTACAGCGCTGACTTGCAAAACTTATTAGTGACTGACCGAGATAAAGAAATTGCGCTTAGGGCATTATTAGATAATAAGCCAGTCCAAGATGTTGAAGAAATTATCTTTGCCAGTCCAGCCGGATGGACTACTGATGAAGCTAGGGCATTAGTTCTAATCGCTAACAATCAACTGGCATCCAATAGAGAGCAAAAACAGAGTTCACCCCAGTTCACGCCACCGCCAGAGGATGAAAGCCTACGCCCAGTATTACAGCATTTCTTGACTCAAAAACGCGGTATAACAAACTTCCTTGTACACCCATTACAGCAGCAGGGGTTGGGTTACATAGACCAGCACCGAAATGTTGTCTTTATCAAGCGCTCTTTGAACGGTGAAAAATCAGGCGCACTGGTTTGGGATACCGCACGTCTTGACAATCGCGCTTTCGAGTACCCCGAAGACAGCGATCGCTCCGAGGGCTGGTTTCATCTGAAATTGGGTGGAGAGGCAGACGATAAAATCGAGAGAGTATTTTTGTGTGACTCCCCCATTGATGCGTTGACAATGGCAGAGATTGACAGGAATGAACACAAGGGGCAACCACCAGTTAGAACAATGTACATGGCAGTGAATGACCCGGATCACTTGCCAATAGAGTTCCTCAAAAATATCAACAGGATTGGGCTGGCATTTAATAATGATGATTTGGGCAATGAAGCGGCCCAAGTCGTTCAGTCAATGCTGCCCCAGGCTAAAAGAATTGCACCCAAGGGGCTAAGTTGGAATGAGATTCTTATTAAACAGCAGCAGCAGCAAGAGGAACTGGAGCAAAAGCAACGCTCTAGAGGTTTTAGTCGGTAATCTCGCGTTGATCCAGCGAACTCGTGACCGCTACGCTCTCGGAGTCGGTGGCTCTTACGGGCAGGGAGATTACTGGTTGGGCCAACTAGATCCTGCAAGCCCGCAAGAGCCACTCCGCTAACGCCGACTCCGAGCCACGAGTTCTTAAAACTTGGAAAGAAAAGCTAGGCTAGTTTTACCTAATGAGATGAGAGTGAGCATTTTCAAAGTGGGTAAACTCAATTAGTTACTTGTATTAAAATTTTATATGGGCAGATTTTACGGTTCTATCCACATTCGCTCAAATGAAATTGAGCAATTTACAGAGATTGTAAAAAAGCTGGCTGCACAAGAAAAACTAAAATTTTTAATTTCTCCATGTATTAACGGTTGGATTAGTCTTTATCCTTCAGAAAAAGGGCAAAATCCTACAGTCGCTCCGGCGATTGCACAGCAGTTTCCTAGTCATTTACTTAATCTTATTCTTTATCATGACGATTTTTTTTATTACGAATATTACAGAGATCATCAATTAATTGATACCTATAGTTCAGTCCCAGAATTTTTTGGGGCTATATCCAGAGAAGAAAAATTAAGATTAACTGGCAAGCCGGAAGTATTTGCTGATTTACTATCTGAACTGCCCAATAACCAAACAACCATTGAACAGATTGCTGAAGTATTGGCAGCTTCATCTCCAGAGAAACTCGAAGAACTCTCTCGAAAAAGCCTAGAAATATTGCAACAATTAGAAGCAGGTGCAAACCCTGCTGAACTCAGTAAATTGCCTTATGATGAAGTGTTTATAGCCGCTAGCCAGTTTTCCTGCTTCGCTCAACTTTTAAACATCAGTAATGCTGCAACTTGCTATGAGTATCTTCAGGATGAAGAAGATGAAGAAATTGAACGTAGGGAAGAATTTGTTCACATTCCAGATCCCTCAATTGAGTTAGCACATAAGCAGAGAGAAAAAGCCAGGATAGATGAAGCTTTCACTAAATTAAATAGAGCAGGTATCTTATTATTTACAGTCTCAAGTCCTACTCAAAGTGGACAGTTCCCACACATACCAATCTCTGCCCCCAGTCAGACAGGTGGTTTTTTTATAGGTTGGTGTGGACTAGGGAATCAACTTCTGGAAATAAAACATTACACTGCACCTTGGAATAATGAACCAGCAAATCTTGAGCTGGCGTTAGAACAAAATGCTTATGTGATGCAAGTTAGCCCATCAGGAAAATTTTTGGCAGTAGGTCATGCAAGTGGATCTTGGCAAGGGACTCTATATGATTTGGAACAAAAACAATTAATAAAAACAATTTCTCATGTTCGAGCTACTAGCGGTATTCAATTTACTCCAGACGAAGAAATGCTAATCAGCCGTTCAGAGGATGAAATTATTCTTACTTCTGTTAAAACTTTACAACAGATTGCAGTAATTAAAGTTAGGCAAGGAACTAAAATTGCAATTCATCCAAACGGTCGCTACTTACTGGCTGATGAAGGAAAATCACAATTAGCCATTATTGATTTGAACACTCAAAAAGTGGTTAAAGTTTTAGCAACCGCAACATTAGACATGACAGCGTGGATGGCTAGTGTTCAACGAGGTGAAGGAGTAACTAGCTTTTCTGATAACGAAATGATTTTCAAAATGGACTTTAGTCCAGATGGAAGGTGGTTACTCTGTGCGATGGATAAAGGAGTACGAATATTTGAGTGGAATGAGGTTTTCTCATCTAAGAACAAATTACCACTTCCTATTGTCGCTTCTCCCAGTGAGGTCGTCACTTTTGATGATCTGCCTAGCCGGATGGCAACAACTTATGATATTGCTTTTGACTGGCAGCGCAACACTTTACTCTCTTGTGGACTAGAAGGCAAGGTTAAGTCTGTTGACTTAGCTACTGGAGAATCTAAAGTTTTATTGGAACTACCTGGAAGACCATCTATTATTCAATTAAACCTTTCTCGTGATTTGGCTACTTTCTGTACACATTCAATTCCTAATATGTTTGAGCGGAAGCAAGAGTCGTGCATCGTTCAATTATGGAATTATTTGGCACTTATCTAATGCTTTCAATCCTCAAAATACTCTGTAGAAAGGATAGAGGGCTTTCAAGCACTACTCACTTTCCAGCTTAAATACAACTTTTTGATGATACCTAGCTGCCATTTCTTCTGCTTTTTCATAGACCCGCAATGGGTCTTTTAGCATATCACCTGGTTCAACTTCTAAATCGCTAGTTGAAAGTGATACTCGCCCTTTTTCAACATCAATCCCAGTAATTATTGCTCTAACCCACTCACCTACTTGAAAAATCTGCTGTGGATGCTCAACACTTTGTTGAGAAATTGCGGTGATATGTAGTAGCGCATAATATCCCCCAATATTAATGAAGACACCATACGATTTAATTCCATGAATAGTGCCATCTACAAGTTGACCAAGCTTTAGTGTTTTTAATCTTGCTTTTGCTGAAGCACTATGATTATAAGGTGTTCGTCTTTCTATGAAGTTCTCACGCAGTCCATATTGTTTGTTTAGCTCAATTCTTCGCTGAGAATACCAACTTGCATCAAATTCACCTAAAGCAATAAGCTGTTACGCAGCTAAATTTAATAAACAGCATTACCTTTATTTTTAATTTTGCGTTCCCATTTAATAATAAGACCTCCTTCATTTAACAATTTATTTAATAACTCTTCTAGCTGTGATACTGACTCGAACAATCTATGAGCTATATATTCTTTTGCTGAATGCCAAACCAATTCAATCAAATTATAATCTGGACTATAAGGTGGTAGAAATTCCAGGATAATATTTGGCATTTCTGCCTTGATACGAACTAAAATATCTTTTCTTTTATGGAAACTGGCATTATCTAAGATAATCACTATTTTCGCCGAACATTTATTGAAAGTCTCAATTGTATTTCCTTGCTCTATCCATTCTTGCAATAGAAAATTATTCAAAGATTGAAGCTGCTCATAAAATACATCTGCATTTCCTTTTTTAATCACAAAATTCATTCTCTTCTTGTCGTGATAACGTAACCCTCCCATAATATTTACTCTTCCTCTTCTTCTTTGACCTGTGATTTGTTTCCTTGTACCTTTCTTACCCCAGTTTTTTCTTCTTATCACTCTTAAACTAAATCCACTCTCATCCCAAAACCATACCTGTAAACGTTCTGGGGCTTCCTTTGTTATTCTTAAGTATTCTGACAATTTTTCTTTAAATGCCTTACGCATTTCAGGATTCTGTTTGTCCTCTAGGCTGTATTTTGCCCAAAGGTAAACGTACTTTTTTCGCTCTAATATTCTCCCAACTTGTGAACCACTTAACTTAATTCCTGTTATCTTTTCGAGGTATGTAGCTAGTCTTGCTGCTGTCCAACGACCAAATTCATACCCATACTCTAGTGGCTCTTTTTCAATTATTTCTAATAATAAATCCTCATATTCTTTGGTAACTTTGCGGAAGTTCCCTTCTCTTCTTCCATCTAAAAAACTTTCTAGGTTATCTGGATCGCCGTGAACTGCCCAATATGCTACTGTTGGATATGCAATATCTAAAAACTTACTAATCTCTTGATAAGTTTTTCCATCATTCATTAATAATAAAATTAGAATCTTTTCTCTTACGTAGGGATTTTCATGCTCTTTTAGCGTTTTTAGTAGCCTTTCCTTTTGCTCTTGGGAAAGATGATTTTTTGCTGGCATAGATGGCTGATACTAAATTACTTAATCTAATATTATACAATCTAGCTGCGTAACAGCTTATCAATTGGTAAATTTTTGTATAAGCTGACAAGTGCGTAGGCTTCTGTGATTTGACCGTTAGCTGTTAAATCGGTAATCCATAACATTACATCATGTAGAATAACTAGCCATTGTTGTAAGGGCGTTAATTGGTTCCATACAGTTTCACGTCCGGTTTCACTAACCCTGCCACGTCCGCCCCAGTACATTGCTAAACGTGTTCGCCAATTTTGACCATCTATATTAGATGGTTTGAGCAAAGCTCCCCAATTTGTATTACTCAGATCATCAATGTATGACCATTGTGATGGTTGATACTCATCTTGAAGAAATTTGATGACTCCATCATGAAAAGCCTTGAGCAATTCATAACGAGAAGCAGTAATCTTGAGGCGTGTTGTAGTGTCATTCCCGCACATCCAAGGCTCAATTCTCAATTGCACAACTAGATCGCTCAAACACTCAACTATCATCTCTACTCCATGACCTTCCTCATCGATGATCATTTTGGCGGGTAGTTGTGAGTCTCGAATTTGTCCCAGCCAAATGTACAGTTCTTGATAAGGATTGAATGTAGATGATGTCCAAATTTGGGTGCAAATATGATCAGCTTCTATACGGAGCAAAATCCATCCTCTGAGAATATCTTCATTAGAGGATTGTGTAAGGGTCACTCTCATTTATTCAAAACAATATACCGCGATCGCTCACAGACAAAACCAATTTAACACCACCAAAACCATACACAAGTTAATAAGTATTATTTTCAACATTCGGTTTTCTGCTTCTCCAGCCCCGACCAGGCAATAGAGATGCACAACACTGGCTCTCAAAACCATTAGTATCCCTCGGCTGTAGCAACCAATTTCATAAAACCACCCGGATAATGCCATTACCAATGTCATTTGATTGTGCTGAATCGGGTTTAGGAGAAACGTTTCTCCTAAATTAATTTTCATGTGTCTCCTGTCGCTGTTAGGGCGAGAATCTTTCTAATATTTCAGCGTACTCTTGTAGATCAGCAATCGGTAAAACTTTCTCTTATATCCGAAGATGAATGGTTACAGGTTTTGGAGCTATGCCGTCACTTGTCCACTAGTGAGGCAAGACTTGGGGCGAGAGCCTTCTACACTCCTTTCACCCGCTCTCCGTTTTGAGAGTAGCGTTAAAAATTTCTCAAATATTTGGTTTAGGAAAAACGTTTTTCCTAAATTTATTTCCATGTCTATCCTGCCGCCCCTCTCCCTCATCGTTATGGTTTTCTTGCTTTCTGGTTTTCTGGTTCTCCAAACTTTTGGGTTAGCGCTTCAATAATGACGGAGGTCACAGTAATCCCTTGCTCTTTGGCTTTAGACATCCAGTAGCGACGTTGGGATATAGGGACTTTGACGCACAGATTAACCATCTGTTCAAGCTCTGGCTCCGGTTCTGGTAAACCAGATGTCTGGTCTTCTGTATTTATGGCTTTCTGGTTTTCTGGTTCCGTCTCTCTGGCTTTTTTAATCAAATCACCGTACTTGCTCATTTCAAAATCTCCATAACTTCTTTACCTAGCGCAAGGTAATCCGCCCAAGCTGTTTTTAAACGCGAGTCCTCAACATCACGAATGGGGACACCAGCCATTGCTGCTTTTTCAAAGCCGACAGTACGCCGGATCATTGCCTGAAATACGGGGATGCCTCCATTCAACAAATCCTGACGCAATGTTTCACCTTCTCTGCTGGGATAGGGAGGAACAATAGTCAGCAAGCAGCGATAGTTTGCCTCACCCAAATCTTTCACCATTAAGAGCATTGGCTCAAGGCTTACGATGTCTGGCTTTGTGGGCAGGATTAGAAGGTCACAGCCTTTGGCTAATTCCTTTAGATCATCGGAGTCAGGTCTAGCTGGGGTGTCGATGACCACAAATTGAGCATCAGCAATTACTTTGAGGGCTTGGCGTTCGTCCACCGCAGGAAAGGGGAATGACCCGCGTTTTGACCAAGCCAGGGCGGTGCGGTTCTGGTCGCCATCTACAAGAACTGTTTTACCAAGTTCACTAAAGAAGGTTGCAAGATGCACTGCTGTGGTGCTTTTCCCCACCCCTCCCTTGTAGCCAGTGATAGTTATGATTTTCTTTTGACTATCCATATTTCTGGTAAACCATAAATCTGGTTATTTGGTTTTCTGGTAAACCATATCTTGACGCTTGGACTAAATCATACTCTCTCACACAGCACTCCTAGCAGATGGTTTGGTTAATGGCACTTCATCAGTTTCTGCACTAAAAGCTGCTGCTAGTTCGGGGTTAGAGTAAGCAATTGCACTTTCATGCCATTCATGGATGAGCGCGTCAATCATCTCCCATGCTGTGGTTGAAGAATCTATCAACCGAAAAGCCTCACTTAGCTCCTTGATAAAGTCTTGCAGATCATCTTTTTCAAATGCACTCAGCCATCCATAAGGATGTTCAAAGCCGATTTCTTTCCCAAGTAACAAAGAGAAAGCGACGGTTAATGCTTCAAAAACAGCTTTACTCTGTGTTGCTGCCTTCACGAGAAAAGTTACTTCCTCCCGGCGCAACAAAGCGAAAGACTGATCATTGCGAGTAATTGTCACTGGACGTTCTAAAGCTTTGTCCAGAACTCGCCCAGGCTGACGATTCAACTCAGTGGCTGTAATTAGCTCATCTGAATAGATATTGCCAAAATTCCCCAGAGTCATAGGTTATGCGTTTTCAGTCAACGCCGATTTCATAAAATTAATCAGTAACTACGTATAATTGTACGTACAATTTCTCAGGGGTCAATAGGGATTAAAACTCGCTGGCGCTTCCACTCCCTTCTGAAAAGAATGTTAGATTTGTAAATCCTCATATTTAGAGTAAAAGGGAAACTTTAAGCCCAGCCCTTGCGGGGTGATGACTCCAAAGGAATTGAGAGTTGGTTTTACCAGTCCGTTCCCGTAGTAAATGAGAAAGAGGATAAATTAGACATGGGTGAAGCGAAACGACGCAAGAAAATAGACCCCAATTACGGCAAGTCTAAACGCCTTTCACTTTCAGATGAGTTAGCTTTTCTAACTAAAAAAATAGATGAATCAGCTTATTTGAATGAGGTCGAAGAATCTTTTTCTTATTTAATTTCTAATTTTCCGAGTTGTATGGAAGATATTAAGTCAGCATACGATAAAGCAGGTCAAAGCTTTGTAGAGCCTTGTGTGGTTGTTATTCCCGGTAAAGAGAGTTCTTTGGATATCATCGGAGCTAATTTTCAAGTTCTCTGCGAGATTAATAAAGATATTAACGCACGTCATACCTACGACCAAGGTAAAAATACTTTTATTCCTTGTTACCTTCATTCAATCGATATTCTTGCTCAGATAACTAAGAAAACTCCTAAAAATTATGAATTTCGATTAGTAATGCTCAAAACGTCTACCCCTGGCTAAAACCCGATCACCGAAACAGCTTTGCGCTTCTGCTAGGAGCGTGACCTCCTCCTCACGCTGCAACGTCTTGGGGTCGCTGTTACCAGAGATTTCTTGAATAGTTCAAGGGAGGTATCCCAGCGCAAGACATCTGTTAAATAGGTACTAATCGCCTTGACAGTACCTATTTAATAGGTACAGTACCTATTTCTTCTGCCAACGCGCATCTAGCCCTCTACCCAAGCATTCCAGCCGCCCCCTGAAAATTCATTATCTTGGTTTTCTGGTTTTCTGGTTTTCTGGTTTTCTGGTTTTCTGGTTTTCTGGCTTGGTCTAAATCATACTTATGAATGTACAGCAGTCACGTATATTTGTAGCCTACTCTTTCTTAGGACAAGCTAAGGACATATATTTAGTGCTTCTACTATATCAGTATTAAATTAATGGAAGCTTTACCCGATAATTGGGCAGATATTCAGCCTGATACTGTATATCTTTCAATCAGTGGTCTGCTAGTTTCATTTGCAAGTGAACAAATAAAGCTGGGATTAAAATATGATCAGAAAGGGAAACATTTAAAAGCCATTGAAAAAGGGCTTGTACCCCCTCGCGGTAATGTGGGGTTAGTGACTTCCCAAGAATCAGGCTACGATTTGAAATCTAAAATCTTAGGTAAAGGTGGCGACCGCCGATTTCATGCAAAATTTATTGATGGTACATTACACTTCCCAGGTTTGGTAACAGAACATTAAACCTACATAACTATGACAAGGCTCGAATTAAAAAATCATCAAGTCTGGCGAGATTTAACTGAAATATTAGAAAATTTAGATGCCAACATTCTTGTTCTTGAGCATCTTAACCAATGTGATTATAAAGTTTGCGGTTACTGGGATGAACAAGATGAATATTATGAAACAATTACGTTGCCTCGTATCCTAGAAGCCGAATTAGTTAGCAGTTCTATTGGTGTTACTCACCAAGAACGTTTTTTACAATTAAAGTTTTCACTTATAGCTGATGATGCTGATGCCACACAAGCGCAAAATAATCATACTCAAAAGATTGGTGAGTTAGTTCTTGTTTATGATGAAAATCTAGAATTTGTTGATGAGAACTGGTTGTTAGATGTCGATTCTCCAATGCTTGATATAAGTTGAACTGCTAATTGTGCAACAGGCTGTTGCACTAAGAGATTGTTTTTGGATTGATTTAATCAGCCAATCAAGC
>NZ_CP054695.1 GCF_014023275.1 Nostoc edaphicum CCNP1411 | reverse complement strand
TTTTGTACAATTCGATGTGCTTCTTGAGGAGAAAAAACTTCATACAAGGCTGCTGGAGTATGAATATTAAGGTTATCTACTACCAAACGAATAAGATCAGCATCGCGGTGATAAATATCTACTAAATCTTTCATTTGCTTTGCAAAGTCTACCTTTGTACGCCGTTGAGTGACTTCAATAAGTAGTTTCTCAGTCAGATATACTACCCAGCAAAGTTTCTTTGGCAGACTACTAGTTGCTCCCTTCAGCAACTCCTGAATAACTGGACTATTGCTCAAAGTTGCACAAGTAGATGATTTGCTTGAACAAGTGATGACATCCACACTTGTTCAAGCATCTAAACCTGCCCCCGATATTGTAGAAGCTGCCTTCAGCAAAGAGCAATTGAATTCTGAAAAAGTAGTGATGCTGAGGGACTCTCACTATGAGATTGAGTTGGCTCGCAAAGCCGGAGTTGACGTGATTGCCTGACCTTGCAGTGTTTTTAGTAATGAGCAACTGTCGGGAGCACTTTCTCTATATAATGACCCAGATGAGATGCTTTGGCACTACAACAGTTCTCCCCTTGCTCCAGATGTTTAAGTCTTTATTTAGAACAGGCAAATGAATATAGGAGAAAATATACCCCCCGTAGCGATTATTACAGGTGCAAATCGTGGTATCGGGTTGGAAGTTACCAGTCAGCTTGCTCACAAAGGCATGGTTGTGATTTTGGGAGCGCGTGATTTAGAAAAAGGGAAAGCTGCGGCAGAGATGTTGGTAAAAAGTGGGTTAAAAATCTTTCCGCGAAAACTGGATGTAACTGACCAGCAGAGCATTGACAAGTTACTAGTACAGGTAGAAGAAGAGTTTGGACGGCTCAATGTTTTGGTGAATAATGCTGGAATCCTCTACGACACATGGCAGCAGGCAAGCAATGCTGATCTTGATACCGTATATGAGGCATTCGAGACTAACATTTTTGGGGCTTGGCGCATGTGCAAGGCGTTCATTCCACTAATGCGTCGAAGCGAGCATGGTCGAATTGTTAACGTTTCGAGTGAAGCAGGTTCTTTAACGAGTATGGGTAGCAGCACGCCAGCTTATAGTGTTTCCAAAGCTGCACTTAACGCTTTAACTCGGACGCTTGCCGCCGAGTTGAAGGGTACTGGTATTCTTGTAAATTCTGTTTGTCCTGGATGGGTTGCTACGGAAATGGGTGGTCCAGGAGGGCGACCTGTTGAAGAAGGTAGTGCAAGTGTAGTATGGGCAGGAACACTGCCTGATGATGGTCCAACAGGTGGCTTTTTCCGCGACGGTATCCCTCTGCCTTGGTAAGGATTGATAGCACTTGGTTTTGCTGCTTCGAGACATTAGAACCGAAAAAATGCCCACCTATACCGAAATATCGACCCTTGTAATCGTGCCTCACACTCTATAGAATAAACAAAAAAGACAAACAAGCCTCTCAAAATAACGGGTATCTCAACCCTCAAACCAGATTCAATCTGTTCTTGCCAGAGGTC
Source organism: Nostoc edaphicum CCNP1411 (assembly GCF_014023275.1). Lineage (NCBI taxonomy): Bacteria > Bacillati > Cyanobacteriota > Cyanophyceae > Nostocales > Nostocaceae > Nostoc > Nostoc edaphicum. The sequence goes on along the minus strand of NZ_CP054695.1, from coordinate 119,010 downwards.
TTATGAAGAGGTGATGTCGAACTGCTTAGAAGTCAAGGCTCAATTGTAGAAAATTTCTTGCCAAACGTAAAGAAGTGATGTCATGCACGACCTCGAACGAAGTTCTAGTTTAATTACATTAGTAGTGTAATACTTTACCAATTTATCCCTGTAAAAATATTTTACTACTCCAATCAACATATTTGTGAGTAACAAACTGTTCACTAAGAAACTGCATATGTCAGAAACTACATCTCAAAATCGTGTTTGGTTCATCACAGGCATTTCAAGTGGCTTTGGTAAAGCCCTTGCGGATACAGTGCTGGAACGCGGTGATTATGTTTTCGGAACAGTCAGACAAGAACGTCAAATCCGAGATTTTGAGGATTCTGCACCCGGACGCGCTTTTGGGGTACAGGTTGATGTTACCAAACCAAAAGATGTTCATGCTGGAGTTGAGACCGCAATTGCCTCCTTTGGGCGGATTGATGTTCTAGTCAACAACGCTGGCTATGCACTATTGGGCGCGGTTGAAGAAATTGAAGACCAGGATATTCGGCGGCAGTTCGACACCAACTTTTTCGGCGCATTGGACTTAACGCGCACTGTACTACCCCACATGCGATCGCGTCGGAGCGGGCACATTATCAACATATCCTCAATCGGAGGTTTAGTCGGTGCATCTGGTTGGGGGATTTACTGTGGGAGCAAGTTCGCATTAGAAGGGCTTTCAGAGTCACTGGCTCTTGAGGTTGCCCATTTGGGCATCCGTGTAACCATTGTGGAGCCTGGGGCATTTCGCACAAATCTAGGCGGTAACGGCACAACAATATCGCAGAAAGTGATTGAAGACTATGCAGAATCAAGCGGGCGCACGCGCCAATGGAGAGAAAACAGTCGTGGTCGTGAACCCGGTGATCCAGTGCTTGCGGCAAAAGCAATCATCTCAGCAGTCGAATCACCCGAACCACCACTACGTCTAGTTCTCGGAGCGGATGCGTTGCAATTTATACGTAAAAAGCTAACCAGCTTGGTACAAGAACTCGACCATTGGGAAGACAAAACGCTTTCGACAGATATAGTTGAGCTTCAATAAACATTCACCTGGAAGAATCAATGATCAAGGTTACTTTCGATAGCAAAGGCACAAATCTGGTGGGCAACCTGTATATTCCTGATAACCTTTCTGAGCCCACTCCAGCAGTCGTAATTATTGGCCCGATGACGTTCGTGAAAGAGCAAAGTCCGACCGAGTATGCGAAACGTCTTGTGAAAGAAGGATTCATTACTCTTACTTTTGACGCGCGGTATCGGGGGGAGAGTGGCGGTAGTCCTCGTAACTATGAGAACCCTATGGCTAAGGTGGAGGATGTTACAAGTGCGATCAATTTTCTGATCTCGCGTCAGGAGGTTAATGCAAACAACATAATGGGCCTAGGAATTTGCGCTGGTAGCGGTGTCATGAGTAAAGCTGCTTCATCAGATCAAAGGATAAAGGTTTTGGCGACTGTAGCTGGGCACTACCGTGATCAAGAGTCTGATTTGGCTTGGTTGGGAACAGACGGACTTGCCGCACGCTTGGAAAAAAGCAAGGCAGCTAAAGCCAAGTTCGAGGAAATCGGCGAAGTGGAATATATTGACGCAGTTGATCCCGTGCGAACAGATGTCGCTATGCCTGGGAAAGCGGTTTGGGACTACTATGGCAAATGGGCTGAGATGGGCAAATGGGAAAATCGTTATGCGGTAATAAGTGACATCGATTTGTTAGCTTTTGAGACAGCGACTGCCGCACAAAAAATCAAGCAGCCATATCTAATGATCCACAGCGATAATTCCTTTATCCCGGATGCCGCTCACCGCCACTTTGAGCGTGTTCCTGGTAACGATAAAAAGCTCCTTTGGGAGGGTCAAAACAGCCATCTCCAGTATTACGATGATCCAGTTGTCATTGACAATGCAGTGAAAAACATTGCTGATTGGTATAATCAGCATTTGCACTAAGAACAAGTGCGTAAGATTTGGTTCTCAACGATGTAAGCGCTTCATTAAATCTGGTAAAAACCGCATAACTTTATGCTTTACGGGAGCAATGCGATTTTGTGAGGTGCTAAAACCAAGAACGGAATAGGGTATTTCGGGATGCGATCGCAACGAAATAAACCTAGTTTTATTGAGAATCTGGCGATGTAGTTGATAATTAAACCCCGATCTCACATTTTCGCATTGCTCCCATGCTTTACTGGGTTGCGGAGTTCTTCAGGCTTGGGCGGTCAAACCGTCGCTTCTCTAACGAGGATAGAGGTAATTATGAAATTCTTTATTGTTCACGCTCATCCAGAACCCAAAAGCTTTAATGGGGCATTGACACTTCACGCTAAAGAAATTTTGCAAACACAAAGACACGAGGTCATCATTTCTGATCTCTACGCCATGCAATTCGACCCAGTTAGTGATCGCCGCAACTTCACCTCCCAAAAAGACGCCAATTACTTCAAACAGCAAGCTGAAGAAGCTTATGCAGCGGAAGTTAATGGCTTTGCTCCAGATATCGAAGCAGAAATGGAAAAATTGTTTTGGTGCGATATGTTGATTTTTCAGTTTCCTCTCTATTGGTTTGGACTTCCTGCCATTCTCAAAGGTTGGGTTGACCGAGTATTTGCAAGGGGGCGACTTTATGGCGGTGGTAACTGGTATGGCACTGGTATATTCAAAGGTAAAAAAGCCATGTTGTCTTTAACCACTGGCAGTGATGAACCTGTCTACAGAGAAGATGGTTTAAATGGCGATATCCACAAAATTCTGTTTCCGATAAACCACGGGATTATGCACTTTGTGGGTTTTGATGTTTTGCCTCCTTTCATTGTCTGGAGTGCTAGTCATATCAGCGATGAACGTCGTCAAGGTTATCTGGAGGAATACAAGCAGCGATTGCTGACGATTAATAAAACACCTAGTATTTTTGGAGGGAACCTCTTAGGAATGTTAAGTAGTCACAATCAGTAGACCGAAAAGTTTTGCAATCGCTCGATGATTGATATCTGTAAAAGTGATTATCGTCGAAAAAACCGTATTCTTACAATACCTCTGCCAAATTACGAGGGTTCAACGCCAGTAGAAACGGGATGAATGCGTCCTAAAGAAGTAAGCTTGGCAAAAATCTGGTTTAATAAAATAGGCTCAGGAATTTCTGGAAGCATTTTTAAGATTTCATGGATATATCGAAAGCCACGATAATGAGCCTTAAGGTCAATAATGCCCAGGGCAAACGCATGTGTAACTCGTTCCTAAGCTAATACATAACTTAGGGTGAGAACCTCAAGGAACAGAACCTTGAAAATCTTATAACTAAACCTGGGATAGAGGTGAAAGTCCTCTCCTACAAGGGTAGTAGTGACTCCCGACCTGCCCACAGCGACCGAACTCGGAATTTCGGAGACTGAAGCTGGGAACAGGGCGCAATCAGAGCCAAAGCAGATCAGGCACACTGGCGCTAATGAGGAGATAAGCTAATCGTCATTCATTTTTCCAGACTGATTCGCTTGTAGTAAGGGCTTCAGCCCTGGTGTTATGCAACTTAAATGCTCATTAGCTAGCTTAATACGGATAAACAAGACCTATAAAAGCGTCTGATGCCCAAGCGGTAATCTGAATAAATTATACTGACTTCATACTCTAATCTCGCGGCAATATATGCGTTTTAGCCGCAAAACCCTTGAGATGAGTATAGGCGAAGTGGTCTGTCCTACGTTATCGTAAATCTCAGGTTTGGAACGAGTAAAAACGATGTTGAGGTCTGGGGACTGGTCGAAACCCTAGTAGGTAAGACGAGATACGGAACTCCTCACATCGGGTAAGACGAAGCGTAATTGCTTCGAGGCAATCAGAACACTTTCATTGCAAAGAAGAGTATAGTTAGGCACATGACTAGCAATAGTGATAGTGAACTCTGGATAAAAATCCCGTGGAAGAAACTACGGAAAAATTTATTCCGCCTACAATGCAGATTGTGGAAAGCTATTCGAGAAGGCGACCGGAAACGAGCCAACAGTCTTCAAAAGCTGATAAGCTGTTACGCAGCTAAATTTAATAAACAGCATTACCTTTATTTTTAATTTTGCGTTCCCATTTAATAATAAGACCTCCTTCATTTAACAATTTATTTAACAACTCTTCTAGCTGTGATACTGACTCGAACAATCTATGAGCTATATATTCTTTTGCTGAATGCCAAACCAATTCAATCAAATTATAATCTGGACTATAAGGTGGTAGAAATTCCAGGATAATATTTGGCATTTCTGCCTTGATACGAACTAAAATATCTTTTCTTTTATGGAAGCTGGCATTATCTAAGATAATCACTATTTTCGCAGAACATTTATTGAAAGTCTCAATTCTATTTCCTTGCTCTATCCATTCTTGCAATAGAAAATTATTCAAAGATTGAAGCTGCTCATAAAATACATCGGCATTTCCTTTTTTAATCACAAAATTCATTCTCTTCTTGTCGTGATAACGTAACCCTCCCATAATATTTACTCTTCCTCTTCTTCTTTGACCTGTGATTTGTTTCCTTGTACCTTTCTTACCCCCAGTTTTTTTCTTCTTATCACTCTTAAACTAAATCCACTCTCATCCCAAAACCATACCTGTAAACGCTCTGGGGCTTCCTTTGTTATTCTTAAGTATTCTGACAATTTTTCTTTAAATGCCTTACGCATTTCAGGATTCTGTTTGTCCTCTAGGCTGTATTTTGCCCAAAGGTAAACGTACTTTTTTCGCTCTAATATTCTCCCAACTTGTGAACCACTTAACTTAATTCCTGTTATCTTTTCGAGGTATGTAGCTAGTCTTGCTGCTGTCCAACGACCAAATTCATACCCATACTCTAGTGGCTCTTTTTCAATTATTTCTAATAATAAATCCTCATATTCTTTGGTAACTTTGCGGAAGTTCCCTTCTCTTCTTCCATCTAAAAAACTTTCTAGGTTATCTGGATCGCCGTGAACTGCCCAATATGCTACTGTTGGATATGCAATATCTAAAAACTTACTAATCTCTTGATAAGTTTTTCCATCATTCATTAATAATAAAATCAGAATCTTTTCTCTTACGTAGGGATTTTCATGCTCTTTTAGCGTTTTTAGTAGCCTTTCCTTCTGCTCTTGGGAAAGATGATTTTTTGCTGGCATAGATGGCTGATACTAAATTAATTACTTAATCTAATATTATACAATCTAGCTGCGTAACAGCTTACTGAAATCCCGAAGTGCGAGATTATTAGCTATTCGTCAAGTAACCCAGCTAAATAATGGTAAGAAAACAGCAGGTGTAGATGGTAAAGCTTCCCTGAATTTTCAAGAAAGGTTTGAACTTGAAGTATTGCTGAAACAAAAGGCTCACGCCTGGACTCATAGCAAACTTAGAGAAATACCGATTCCAAAAAAAGACGGAAGCAAGCGCATTCTCAAAGTTCCGACGATTAAAGAGCGAGCAAAGCAAGCACTAGTTAAACTAATGTTGGAACAATGGATAACAATTATTTACTAAGAGTTTTAGCGTTAGCTTAAAAAATTACATCAAAACTTGAATTTAATGTTTTATATAAAAGGTTTATTTATTGTCTGGATAAATAAACCTTTTATGACCTCATAATTGAATTAATTTAGTATTAATGAATAGTCATTTAGTTGAAGATAGACTATTTGACAGATTCGGAGAATATTTGATTTATTCTGCTTATGGTCACATCAATTTTTACAATTATCTATGTCGTTTTGAAATCTTTCTTAGTTTCTATTAGTAAATAAGATGCGTTCGCCCTGTAACGTTGCCCAAGGTATTACTGTATGAAAAAATCTCAACATTGTCCGATAACTACCACCAATGTCTGTCCAACGAGAAATTCCCAACATGGTAGCTCGGCCGCTCATTGCTAACATGGCCATGATGATCTGGTTCATTCGGCGCATCGTCGTAGCGTTGATCTGCGGTAGTAGGCATTGTAACAGTGATAGGATATCGAACATGGGCGAATTGTAGTTTTTGAGTTGTCGTTTGGGAAGACAACAACTCTACTACAGAGCGCCCTCTCTCTTCATACTCTTTTTTTGGCTAAGGTATTGTTGATTAGATACTTTTTCAAAAAAATGACACAATTAAATTAAAAAATAAAAAAAACAAACGTACTTCTAAATATTAACCCTTACAGTATAGTTTTACAATTAATAAAATTGATATCAATTGTTTATAAATTTCACAAGGTTGCTGCAGTTGAGAATGAATTGGACTTGTAAACTCTTTAACAAAGGAAGGTAATACTATGGGATCTCTCATCGGAAAAGTTGCGATTATAACTGGTGGTTCACGAGGAATTGGACGCGCCATTGCCAAACGTTTGGCTAAAGACGGCGCGAGTGTCGTGGTCAACTACGCCAGCAATGTCAACAAGGCACATGAAGTTGTCTCAGAAATTGAAGCTGAAGGCGGAAAAGCTCTGGCTGTGCAAGCTAGTATAGGCAATATTCCAGAAACGCGCGATATGTTTCGGGAAACAATCGATTATTTTGGTAAACTGGACATTTTGGTGAACAATGCCGCTTACTTTCCACCGGCAAAGCAACTTATAGAAGTAACAGAAGAGGACTTCGATACGGTGTTCGCAATCAATGCTAAGGGCAATTTCTTTTCCATGCAAGAAGCTGCACGGTACATAGAGGACGGCGGGCGCATTATCAATTTCTCTTCTAGTGCTACCGTTTCCGGCTATGCAGGCTATACACACTATTCAGGCACTAGGGCAGCTGTGGAGATGTTCACTATGTCTGCAGCAAAGGAATTGGGTGCGCGTGCTATCACTGTTAATACCGTTGCGCCTGGTCCCACGGATACAGACCTTTTCAAAGAATCTTTTTCAGAAGATAAGAGAATTGAAGTGTCTAAGTCCTCTCCTCTAGGCCGTATAGGACAGCCCGAAGACATTGCAGATGTTGTTGCATTTTTGGTCAGCGATGATGCGCGTTGGATCACTGGGCAACTTATTCGTGCCGTTGGTGGATCATTGTTGTCGTAGAATTCCGTTACTAAAAATCTGTAACACGAATAGTCTACCTAATTTGATTCAGATGACGACGTCTAAATTAAGGTTCAAAAGAGGATAATCTGGTTAAAACAAATAGTCTAATCAATCCTCTTTTATAAAGTTGTAACAACTTCGTTAAACTTGTTCTAATATGACCATATAAACATAATCGGTACACTCATATGAACTAGTTTTTGAGTGTAAATATAGCAATTGTAAACCATTTGTGAAATATTCTATTTCTAAACTTTGCGATTCGTTAAAGAAAGTAATTTTCACAACTCAGATATGATTGCTATATATTCTCTGCCGTGGATTGTTATACCTAACCAAAAGAAGGGTGTTGAACCCAATAAGCCCAAATATCACCTTGATTCCTTAGTAACAGCAGAATTTGCATATCAGTATGATAACAATAGACCAAAATACCGCCAAACACGAGCACATTATCCGAGTCATATCAGATTTTCTTGACCTCTTAGAGGCAATGAATATTGAGAAATGGATTAATTTGTGGGCTGAAGAAGGTGTGCATAATATGCCTTATGCTCCCGCAGGTTTTCCCAATCGTTTAGAAGGTAAAGAAACAATATTCCGCCACTTCAGTACGTTACCAAAAGCCATGAAACGAATGGCATTTATCGATCGAAAAATTTACCCCACGTTAAACCCAAATTTAGCAATTGCCGAATACTATGGTGAAACAGAAATCGCTGATACGGGTCGGTCTTATAACAATCACTACTGTGGATTATTTGAATTACGGGATGGGAGACTCATCTCCGTGAAAGAATACTTTAACCCACTTGTTTTCAAGGAGTCTTTTGGAGACAATACACCTCAAGCCTAATCCCAAATTAATTATTTGTTTACAACAATTTGCAATCTAAAAACTGCAACACGCTCATACAAAACACCTAGCCAGCGACAATTTACAATTCACATTCAACGGGACTTATTGCGGGATGGCATCAAGTTAAGATGAAATCCTCGCGTTTGGCAGGGTTTAGGGGGGTAAGGGAAATAACTAGCTTTTAAATAAGGATACGAGTAAACCAATGCGTATTATGGAGTTTTTCTTACACCCCACACTCCTACACTAAAAAACCAGTTGTATCAAGGACTTACACTTATTTTAGTCCCATTGCACTGATGGACTTTAATGAGAATTAAAATTAATGAAGGTAAAACTTTGCAAAACGTAAAAACTAAGTTAATTGATAGGTCAGAGTGCAAACAAGCAACTCTAATCGGCGCTTGCGCCGCTGGCATTATGTTAACGATCAACATAACCAGTGTTGGAGTAGCTTTAGACAGCATTCGTCAGGAACTGAATGCAAGCTTTGCCCAATTGCAATGGGTAATGAATGCTTACAATTTAGCCTTTGGAGCATTTTTGCTGAGTGCTGGGTCAATGGCAGATTTGTGGGGGCGTCGTCGCTTCTTTTCCATTGGCATTGCTCTATTCATTGTAGCTGCCCTTTTATCTGGACTGTCTCAAGATCCGCTGATGCTTAATTTTTCGCGATCTGTTGCAGGCATCTGCGGGGCACTTGTCCTGCCATCAGGGTCTGCTCTTATTGCCAGTGTATTCCGTAACGATGCCGAACGGGCAAAAGCTTTTGGCATCTTCGGTGCTTGCTTGGGCATTGGTCTTGCTTTCGGAACAACAATAGGCGGTGCGATAATCACAGCCTGGAGCTGGCGATGGATTTTTCTCATTAATATACCCATTAGCTTGGGGGTTTTGATACTGGCGGTTCCGAAGATGTGTGAATCCAAAGATCCCGAGGCAACTAGTATTGACTGGCTTGGTCTTGTTAGCTTCAGCTTATCTTTGTTTTTGCTCATTTATGGCTTGACGAATGGCTCCGAGGCAGGTTGGGGCAATCTTCAAACGCTAGGCACACTATTGGGTGCTATTGTAGGATTCACACTTTTTATTACACTAGAGCGCAGTCAGCGCTACCCGATGTTTGATCTAGAGCTATTTCACAACCCCACGTTTGTTGCTGCTCAGATCCTCCCAATTATAGTTGCATTTGTCTTTCTCACCCCGTTAGTCTATCTGCCCCTTTACTTTCAGGGAATCAACAACTACTCTCCGCTCCAGGCAGGATTAGCAATACTACCCCTAACTATTCCCGTAGCAGGGGTTCCTGCTTTAGCGGGTCGCTTAGCAAACCATTTCTCTGTGCGGGCGCTAGTAAGTGTTGGGCTAGTTTTAAACGGTTTGGGTGCTTTGTGGTTGAGCAGAACTGTTGCAGAAACCGAGGGAATAGCACTCGTGAGCGCTTTGCTGATAATTGGTACTGGTACAGGTATAGTAAACGGGCTGTTGGATAACCTAGCAGTGAGTGTGGTTAACCCTGAACACAGTGGGATGGCATCAGGAATTTTCAATACGATGCGCCTTACGGGCGATGCAATCACAATCGGAGGGGCAGGAGCAATTCTGACTAGCCTTACTCAGAGCCGTTTATCCGATTTATTATGGGGTACATCTGTCCGATTGGGAAGTTCTACCGCACAAATCGCAAACCAGATAGCACGTGGTGACATTAATGGTGCAGCAACGACAATTTCTGCTGGTCGAGAGATATTTACAAAAGCTGCCATTGAAAGCTATTCTAGTGCGTACAGTAATTTGTTTGTGATAGTTGCCTTTGTCTCCTTGGTCGGTGCGTTATTGACGTTGATTCTTGTACGGTCACGAGACATGTTTTCTTCCTCCATTTCCCAACCGGAAGCGTCAAGACAACCGTAAAGCGCTATTCATCCATCAAGACTTTAACGGAACAGCAACATGACAGACACCGCATATGCTTTACGCCAAGTGCAGCTATTTGCAAATTTAACCAATGAGCAATTGAACTGGTTAGTCGCTCAAGGTACTCAGTTGTTGCTCCAGCAGGGTGACACACTTGTCAAGCAGGGAGAACCTGCCGATCATTTCTACGTCTTACTGGTAGGCGAACTTGAATTTACAACGAAAGAGTTTGGCAACCAGGAGGTATATGTCATTAACTTGGAGCCGGGCTCCTTTTTCGGTCCAGAGCTTTTTCTATTAGACATTCCAGTGTATCTTGGCACTGGACGTGTTGTCCGCGATAGTCATCTATTTCGGTTGGAAGAAAAGGCTTTTTGGCATGTGCTGGGGAGATACCCTTTGCTCGCCCGTGGCGTGCTACGCGCTACAGCACGATTGTGGCAGAACTACGAGGAAGTACTTCAACATCATGGCAAGCTCAATGCACTTGGTATTTTATCCGCTGGTCTTGCCCATGAGCTAAATAACCCAGCCGCTGCACTGAGTCGGGGCGTAGAACACCTGGAAAAAATTTTTCAAGTGTTACCATCTTTAGCACTTAAATTGCATCAGCAGCTGACACAAGAGCAACTGACTTTTCTAACTGATTTGCCACGCGACGCGACAGCGCAAGCGAAATCTGCTTTGTCAGTTGCTGTGCTGACCCAAAGCAACAGGGAAGATGAGGTCACAGAATGGCTAGAGTCGAATGGCATCTCGAATGGGTGGCAATTGGCTCCTACCCTGGTCGAGGCAGGACTAGACCCCCAATGGCTCGACACGATTGTAAAGCAGGTTCCTCTCAAATCCCTTGGTGATGTGCTGGCTTGGTTAGAGGCGACACTGTCCGGAGTTTTGCTATTGTCTGAAATTAAGCAAGGATCTGCACGCATCTCTGAGTTGGTAAATGCTGTTAAGGAGTACTCATACATGGATCGGGCTCCGCTTCAGAAGGTCGATGCCCATGAAGGACTCGAGAGTACACTAAAAATCTTAGGGTGCAAGCTCAAATCGGAGGTGGTTGTGATCCGTGAGTATGATAGCCACCTACCGCACATCCACGTTTATGGCAGCGAACTCAATCAAGTCTGGACGAACCTAATTGACAATGCGATTGATGCAATGGATGGACAGGGACAGATCCGTGTGCGCACGGCACGAGAGGAGGAGTGCATTTTGGTGGAAATCGCCGACAACGGTCCCGGCATTCCCCTAGAGATTCAATCTAGAATTTTTGAGCCGTTCTTTACCACTAAGGATATTGGTAAAGGAACTGGGTTGGGGTTGGATATTGTTCGCCGTATCGTCGTCGGTCAGCACAAAGGCAGCATCCGCATTTTTTCCCATCCAGGGGACACGCGCTTCCAAGTGCGTCTACCCATTAATCTTTCTGACTTTTCGTGATAAGTCTCTCTGCTAAGCTGTCAGCTTTTGTAGATTTTTTGTAAGAACGGTTCACAACGAAGGAATGAAAATATTTCTTCCCCAGTCCCCAGTCCCCAATCCCCAGTCCCTATTTTCAAGGCAGGTCTAATATATAAAGGCTGAAACAAGAGAATAATATTTTCGGTAACTCTCAACTTCCCGATTGTATGAAATGAACCATTATCAACTTGTAAAATGTGCAGTTCGTGGGGATAGGTTGGGGAAAAATCATCTGAAAATGCCTGAAAACACTTCGTATCCAATCTGCAACACCATAAAACGTAAATTATTTAACTTCATTCGAGCTCTACCTGCCCTTGCAACTCTGGGTTTTGCTACTCCGACACTAGGAGCCACCTTTTACGTTGCCGGGTTTAACTCTGACAATATCCAGCAGTATGACAGTAAGACGGGGTACTTTCTTGATACCTTTGCCTCTGGTAGCCAGTTGAATGAGCCTGAAGGCTTAGTCTTTGACTCAAATGGCGACCTCTACGTTAGCAACAGAGGCACTGACCAAATTCTAAAATACAACGGTAAGACAAGAGCCTTCCTTGAAGTCTTTGCATCTGGCGGTGGGCTGGATCAACCTGATGGCTTAAGCTTTGGTTCAAACGGCAACCTCTACGTTAGCAGCCAATTAACCGACCAAGTACTAGAATACGACGGTAGAACAGGAGCATTTGTTAAGGTCTTTGCCTCTGGCGGTGGACTGGATTTCCCCACTGGTATAGTATTTGGTCCAGACAACAACCTCTACGTTAGTAGCTTTTACTCCAACAACATACTGTGGTATGACGGTGAGACGGGAAATTTGCTCGGTACATTTGCCTCTGGCGGCGGGCTGACTGGACCTACTGGCTTGAGCTTTGGCTCGGACGGCAACCTCTACGTCAGTAGCTTTTTGAGCGACCAAGTCCTAGAGTACGATGGTAAAACAGGGAACCTCCGTGTTACCTTCGCCTCTGGCAGTCAATTGGATGGACCTAATTTCTTGAACTTTGACTTGGATGGTAACCTATACGTCGGCAGCGTAGAAAACAACCAAGTCCTGGTATACGATGGTATGACAGGAGCCTTGCTTCATACCTTAGCCTTGGACAATGGACTGGATGCACCTACTGGTATCGTATTTTCCCATAAATCCAGTAGCATACCTGAATCCTCTTTTGTATTAGGGCTATGTGTATTTGGTATTTTAAGTGTCTACGGGTTGTGTAATAAGGCTTAAAGTGAATTTAAACGACCAGTTATCATAATAAGTTAAAATTCTCGACTATGTTAAAAGCGGATTGTAGGTTAGCTTAGAAGTCGCCTTACTCCGCTTTTTTATGCGTAGTTTATCTTACCTAAAAAATAAAAACTTGCTGATGAAGATCAACCCTTGTGATCATAATTTGTGTCCTTTAAGTTAAAGATATATCACGCCCTTTACCTGTACTTGAAAAACCAGCTTAAATTGGGCGTTAACAATAGAGTTGATACTGTCATGAATTGTAATGTGTGAGAGATTCAAGTATTTAACTTAGACAACGACTAACTTTTTGTTAAGGTTTTATTTTGAACAACCTTGCGAATATTAAGTGCCTTTAATGCTCAAATAATTAACTAAATATAGGATTAACCTACACTCTTTAAAAAATGTGTTTGCTCCCACTAATTCCATCAATGCCTCCACCTGTTATGGCGACTATTCATCATTTAGCCGCATCTTTGGAGTATCAAACAGTAGTAGATATCCCCTTTCTAATAGAGTCGCAACAGGCTCTTGCACTTAATCTATCATCTTCAAATTCAACAAAATACCTTCACAAAACTGATAAAAATTGGCATGATATTCAAAGGCAAGTTGTCAAAGACAAGAAGAACACTACTCAAGCCTCTAGCAAATTCCTCTTGTCTAATCAGAAGAAGGGGGCTTCACTAACTGCTTATTCACCTATCTCTAAAGCTATACACATCCAACCATTAGACCAAAGTTTACCTGGTTCCTCAAAACAGCTCCTTACATCTAAAATAGCCGAGCCAACTACTACCCTAATTACTCAAGCAACTTCAAGTGCTGTTGTCAAAGTTCCAGGTCAACAGCCTTATCAAAAGTCAAATAAACAATCGGTTGAATTTCAGGTTATTGCTCAAGTTGCCAATTCGCAAATCACTAACTTGTCAGAAACCTTAACTAATGAAATTCCTGCTGTTTCAAAATTGTCAGATGTACAGTCAACGGACTGGAAGTTACAAGCGCTGCAGTTATTAATGGAACGGTATGGTGTTACAGTCCTTTGCGATAATGATATTTTCCAAGGAAACCGTTCTGTCACTCGCTTTGAATTTGCAATTTGTCTCAATGGATTACTCAACTATATCCAAGCGCAAATTAATACTGACCAAATGAAAGTCATTGACCAGGAAGATACTATCGTATTACAAAGACTGCAACAAGAGTTCACTAATGAATTAGCTGTTTTGCAAGGTCATATTGATCTTCTAGAAGCTCGTACTGCTGCACTCGAAACGCAGCAATTTGCAACAACTACTAAATTAACAGGGGAAGTTAAATTTAATTTGATAGATGGTTGGGGAGGAAGGGTTACAGGCAAAGGGGATAGCAATCCAGTTCTGACTTATTTAACGAAGTTGCAGTTTAACACGTCTTTTTCCGGTAAAGACCTCCTCTTTATTGAGTTGGCAGCAGGAAATGCTGTAAATCGTAATTTTGCCGATTCTGACTCCTTCGGTACAAAAATGGCACTCTGGAGTGAAGCCGGTAATACGAATAATCAAACTTTTTTAACTGTTCTGCAATATCGATTCACAGCTTTTAATGACCGGATTACTTTCAAAATTACACCTGTTGGACATCGCACGTACATTGTTCTAAACTCGAATTCCTCTACAGAAGGGCTAGCTTTGTCCCAGTTTGGGGAATTCAGCCCTGTCTTTAGAATTGGATTGGAAGAGTTAAATACAGGGCTTGGCATAGACTGGTCTATTACAGACCAGACACAACTTCAGTTTGTGTATAGTGCAAAGAATGCAAATGATCCCAATTCAGGCCTATTTAATTCAGATAGTTATGCTATTGGAACACAACTTCTGGTCAGACCCACTGAAAATTTTACCACTGGCATTGCATATATCCATGCTCAGTCTGAGGATGGTAGTTTAAATACCTTAGCTGGAAGCCTGAATGCTGATACTTCAGGAGGATTTAAGGAACGAGCACAAATTCAGGCAATCAATGGAACACTGCAATGGCGATTACTGCCAAATGTGACTTTAGGGGCTTGGGGAGGTTATATCCGAACCAAGTCCCGAGAATCTGACGCCGAAGCAAACTCTACGACCTATGCCGTTTCTCTCCTTGTTAGAGATTTATTTGGTCGAGAAGGAGACACATTGGGAGTTATATTCGGTCAACCCTTAAAACTAATTAATGGAAAGTTAATTCAGCGTGAAGACGTAAGTACGTCTTTGCATTATGAATTATTTTATGACTTTCGGGTGAATAACAACATTTCAATTACCCCTGGTTTTTTTGTTATTACAAATCCTGAACATAATTCAGGAAATAACACAATTATTATAGGTGGAATTCGTACACGGTTTCGCTTTTAATATCTGTTATTTTAAAAATATGTAACCCTTTTTTAAAATTTCATTTACTTATTTAGTATTATTCAGAGATAATCTGAATTAAATACAAATAATATATACTTTCTCCCAAAAATTAACCCTTGCAACTCTAATTGTTTTTTTTTAAACTTAATTATCGAGATGCTAAAACAAATAAAAAACCTAAAATCAGCAAAAAAACTCTAAAACTAGTACAAGCAAAACTAAAAATTGCGAATACTCTAATGGCTAAAAAATGGTCACTTGGCTAGCAGGGAATAACTTGCAAAATGTCATTTAACACAGACTTAAAATAATTACTACATAATTGATACCTGGAAACCTACGAGGAGTAAAATGATGCTAACAACACCTAACTATCAAACGGAACTGGGTAATTATCAGAAGGAAAGAGCTACAGAACAATACCAATTAGAACCTGGATGCCAACATCCTTTAGGTGCGACGCCGGACCAAGACGGAGTAAACTTCTCAATTTTTTCAGAGCATAGTACTTTTGTCGAACTCTTGTTGTTTGATAACCATGATGACCTAGAACCTACACAAGTTATTGAATTAGACTCAAAGATAAATAAAACTTTCCACTTTTGGCATGTCTATGTCAAAGGGTTAAAACCGGGCGCTCACTACGCCTATCGGCTTGACGGTCCTCAGGATTTACACCAAACAGGACACCGTTTTAACAAAAATAAGATACTGATTGATCCTTACGCTAGAGGAAACACTAACACCCTTTGGAAACGCAGCGATGCTTTAGGGTCAAAAGATAACCTAGCCAGCTCAATGCGTAGTGTAGTCATTGATATATCGGATTATAACTGGGAAGGTGATCGTCCCATTAACCGACCAATGAATGAGACCATTATTTATGAGATGCACGTTGGCGGATTTACTAAATCACCTTCCTCAGGCTGTAAATATCCCGGTACTTTTTCTGCAATCATTGAGAAGATTCCTTATCTAAAAGAGTTGGGAATCACTGCTGTTGAACTCTTGCCAATATTTGATTTTGACGAAAAGAACATTCTCCGAGAAATTAACGGCAAGCGACTCAATGACTACTGGGGATACAACCCGCACAGCTACTTTGCTCCTGAAGGTTCATATTGTGTATTACCTGATGTAGGTAATCATATCAAGGAGTTTCGGGATATGGTCAAGGCATTGCACAAGGAAGGAATTGAGGTCATTCTGGATGTAGTCTTTAATCACACCGACGAAGGAAACCATCAGGGTCTAATCATCAACTTCAAAGGTTTTTTTAATAGCATCTTCTATCACTTAGTACCCTGGGACAAGCAATACTACATGGACTACTCCGGGTGTGGAAATACTGTTAACTGCAACCATCCTATAGTGCAGAAGTTGATTGTAGATAGCTTAGAATTTTGGGTGAAAGAGATGCACGTTGATGGTTTCCGGTTTGATGAAGGGTCTATTCTTTCTCGGGGACAGAACGGGGTACCAATGGATCATCCGCCAGTAGTTTGGAATATTGAAACATCCGAAATTTTGGCTGATACCAAAATCATTGCTGAGGCTTGGGATGCGGCTGGGCTTTATCAGATTGGTTGCTTCCCTGGATATCGTTGGGCAGAATGGAACGGACGCTTCCGAGACGACATCCGGCGCTTTGTTAAGGGGGATCCAGGAATGGTTGGGGCTGCTGCTTGGCGTATTGCTGGAAGTGCTGATCTTTACCAACCAACTGCTCATTTACCAATTAACAGCGTTAACTTCATCACCTGTCATGATGGGTTCACTCTCAATGATTTAGTTTCTTACAATCACAAGCATAATGAAGAGAATGGTGAAGACAACCGGGATGGCATCAATGACAATTTGAGCTGGAATTGCGGTATTGAAGGAGATACTAAGAACTCAGAAATTGAGGGATTGCGTCAGCGACAAATTAAGAATTTTGCAGCCATTCTCATGCTCTCCCAAGGTGTACCAATGTTTGTCGCAGGTGATGAATTTAGACGTACACAAAAGGGCAACAACAACGCTTACTGCCAGGATAACGAGATTAGTTGGTTAGACTGGAATCTTGTAGAGAAGAGCGCTGATATTTTCAGGTTTTTCAAGTTGATGATTAATTTCCGCAAGTGTTACTGCCATTCGGCATTACACCGTCGTTATTTCTTCACGGGTGAAGTTAATGAGCGGGGCTTTGCGGACATTTCTTGGCATGGTTGCAAGTTGTTCAGCCCGGGTTGGCACGACTCTCATGCTAGAGTTCTCGCATTTACTCTGGGGGGCTTTGAACAAGAAGCAGATATTCATGTAATGCTCAATATGTACTGGGAAAATCTCGACTTTGAAATTCCTTCTATTAAAGGTAGGAGATGGTACAAAGTCGTAGACACTGCTCTTGTCTCTCCTATGGATATTGTGGAACCCGGAGAAGAAACTATAGTTTCAGGTAATGTCTATCCTGTTAAAGACCGTAGCGTTGTCGTTCTCATTTCCAAATAATTTCCAGTTAATCGATTCTCAACTCTGGAGGAAATTCAATGAGTAACATGAGCTTTTCGTTTTCGGACTTGATTGCTGGGTATGTTACCGATTTTGATTCAAGCAAGGGAGATTTTGGTACTTTCGCTCTCAAAACGTCAGATGGTAGGAAATTTCAAGTAGCATTGACCTCAATGACGTATGCTGAGCTAGTGCGCAATTTAGATGAGCCTTACTTTGATTGCACTAGACAGATCAGTTCAATGCTCGTTCCAAATTGCTATCTTTTCGTGTATGGGATTTTTTATCCTGAGGCAGGTGAGTATAAGTTTGAAGCTAAACATATAGTTTTTCTGGGCAGGACCGAAAATGAGTATCTTTTTGAAAAACCAGACTGGTGGGTTAAGCAGATACAAAGCCTTGCCAATTTTTACCTAAAAGCCCAGTTTGAAGATGGCGAAATTGATTATCGGAAATACCGCACTGGTATCGGCTTAGTTGGTTCCAAGGAAAATAGTAATCGTCAGGAAACTGACACCATTTCCCGCCTGGTTTACGGTTTTGCCACAGCCTACATGATGACTGGGGATGACCGCTACCTAGAGGCTGCTGAAAAAGGCACTGAATACCTACGCGAACACATGCGTTTTCTAGATGAGGGTGAAGGTATTTGCTATTGGTATCACGCCGTTGACGTGAAGCCAGATAGCAGCAAGCAGAAAATATTCTCCTCAGAATTTGGTGATGATTATGACGCTATTCCAGCTTACGAGCAAATTTATGCCCTGGCTGGCCCCACCCAGACCTATCGGGTAACGGGCGATCCACGCATCATGAAAGATATTGAGTTGACCATTAATCTGTTTAACAAGCATTTCCTGGACAAGACAGATAAAGGAGGATTTTTCTCCCACATTGATCCAATTACTCTCAGCCCTTATTCTGAGACTTTAGGCCACAACCGTGCGAAGAAAAATTGGAACTCAATAGGTGACCATGCCCCAGCCTATCTGATCAATCTTTGGCTGGCGACTGGCGAGGAAGAATACGCAAATTTCCTTGAGTACACGTTTGACACCATTGAAAAGCGGTTCCCGGATTATGACCATAGCCCGTTTATTCAGGAACGTTTTTATGAGGATTGGAGTCACGACACAACTTGGGGATGGCAGCAGAATCGAGCAGTCGTAGGTCATAACCTCAAAATTGCTTGGAACCTTATGCGGATGAACCACCTAAAACCAAAAGAAAAATATATCGCTCTAGCTGAAAAGATTGCAGAGATCATGCCTGCAATCGGCAGCGACCAACAGCGTGGTGGGTGGTACGATGTCGTGGAACGCCTCCTCAAACCAGGGCAAGAGGTACACCGCTTTGTCTGGCATAACCGGAAAGCTTGGTGGCAGCAGGAACAAGCTATTTTAGCCTACCTTATCCTGACTGGCTCGCTTGATAAACCTGAGTATCAACGCCATGCACGTGAAGCGGCAGGTTTCTATAACACTTGGTTCCTCGATTACGCGGGTGGAGGTGTATACTTCAATGTTCTCGCAGATGGACTTCCCTACTTGCTAGGAACTGAGCGAGGTAAGGGCAGCCACTCAATGAGTGGTTACCACTCGTTCGAGCTGGCTTACTTGGCTTGCGTCTATACAAACCTGCTGATTACTAAGCAGCCGATGGATTTGTATTTCAAGCCGAAGCCTGGTGGTTTTAAGGACAACATCCTACGGGTTGCACCAGATATACTGCCACCAGGTAGTGTGCAGATTGGCAATGTATGGATCAACGGGCAAAAGTATTCCGATTTTGATGCCTCAAGTCTAACGGTCAAACTACCGTCTACTCAAGACGAACTGAAAATTCGAGTCAGGCTCCTTCCCACTCAGATGTCTTTCGACGCAACGCTGCTGGAAGTAACTAATGGTACTGCTAATATTTCCTTAACTGGCTCACTGGATGCCAGTGCTGTAGGACATTTTCAGGAAGTGTTGGTCAAAGCAACAGAAAAGCCAGTAAAACGCCTCGTCTTGCTGCTACAAGACCTGCAATGTATTACTACTGCTGGTTTGCGGGCCCTTATTTTCACTAAGCAAAAGCTCGGACCTAATGTTGACATTTATATAGTCGGTGCTCCTGATAATGTGAAGCAATTCCTCCAAATGAGTGGATTCTACGAGGGCATCACTGTGTTAGATCAGTATGAAACTGTTGAGATGGCCAGTCTGTAGGTTCTGTTGAAAGACATTTTAGTAGCCCTAAAGGTCTCAGAATAGCAGATATAGCAGTGGTCAGACTGTTTAGGACATTGGCAAATCTAAGAGAGCGATTATCATAGCTAGAGCATACTTGTCCTAACCAGTATGGCAGCTGCTATACGTTGTTCAAGGAACAGAACTCCGGTTTATCCAAAGCTATTAGGACTACATCCTGCCTTGGATAACACCGCCACGAAATTGTGTGTGAAAAATTGCCAAAATTGTTTTAATATAACAATTTATACAACTATTTATTCAGTAAGGAGCTACTGTGGCTAATCCTATACTACTTACGGTTGATGATGACCCTGGAGTTCTACGAGTAATAGAGCGCGATCTCCGACAACAGTATGGCAATAGCTTTCGGGTACTGCGAGCAGACTCAGGAGCAAAAGCCTTGAGTGTACTGCAACAGGTAAAACTGCGTAACGAGATGGTTGCGCTTTTTCTGGTAGACCAGCGGATGCCACAGATGACAGGTGTGCAGTTCATCGAACAGGCTATGCAGATATTCCCGTATGCAAAACGGGTCTTGCTGACAGCTTATGCAGACACCAATGCTGCTGTATCTGCTATCAATACAGCAAAGATTGATTACTATCTTATGAAACCGTGGGATCCGCCACAAGAAATCCTATACCCCATTCTTAACGATCTGCTAGACGATTGGGTCTCGTCATACCACCCACCTTTTGAAGGGATTCGCGTTATTGGTTCCCGTTGGTCGCCCAAGTCGCACCAAATTAAGGACTTCTTGGCCCGCAACCATGTACCTTATCAGTGGTTGGACATTGAGACAGAGGAAGAAGCACGTCAATGGGTTATCTATACTCAATGTGATACCGCGCACCTGCCACTACTGATGTTCCCCGACGGTTTGTTTCTCACACAACCAACACACGTTCAGATTGCGGAGAAAATCGGGTTAAAGACGCGTGCCGAAATGCCGTTTTACGACTTGATTATCGTGGGTGCAGGTCCGGCTGGTTTGGCAGCAGCAGTCTATGGGGCGTCCGAAGGTCTACGCACGGTGTTGATTGAAAGAGAGGCCCCAGGGGGACAAGCAGGGACGAGTTCCCAGATTGAGAACTATTTAGGCTTTCCAAGTGGACTCAGTGGAGCCGAACTAGCCCGTCGCGCTGTCATTCAGGCCAAACGGTTCGGCGTAGAGATTCTCGCACCTCAAGAGGTAGTTGGTATTCGCTTGGAGGATCCGTATCGTATCGTCAAGCTGACGGACGGGACAGAGTTAAGCTGTCACGCGCTGCTGATTGCAACTGGTGTCTCGTATCGCCAACTTGATGTGTCTGATATCGACAAACTTACTGGGGCTGGTGTGTACTACGGTGCAGCAATGTCCGAAGTGCTTTCTTGCCTGAATGAAGATGTTTATATCGTTGGTGCGGCTAACTCAGCCGGCCAGGCAGCAGTATATATTTCTAAATACGCTCGCAATGTGACTATACTGGTACGCGGCGACTCACTTGCTAAAAGCATGTCGAAGTACTTGATAGACCGAATCTTGGCCACAGAAAATATTAAAGTGCAGTTGAACACCAGTGTCATCAAGGTTCATGGTGAGACCAATCTAGAGGCGATCACTATCGTCGATGCTCAAACTGGCGAAAAGCAAACTGTTCCTACAAAGTTGCTGTTCATCTTAATCGGCGCGAGGCCACACACTGATTGGCTGGCTGGTGTCCTGGAGAGAGACGAACAAGGGTTTATCCTAACCGGGTCGAGCCTGATGCGCGAGGGACGATGCCCAAAAGGATGGAAACTGGTTCGTCAACCCTTCCTGTTGGAATCCAATGTACCAGGCATCTTTGTGGCTGGAGATGTGCGTTACGGTTCGGTAAAGCGAGTCGCCTCAGGAGTTGGAGAAGGTGCAATAGCCGTTCAATTCATCCATCAATATCTTAATAAGGTGTAAACAAGTTCGACTTGCAATCTTTACACCTCTTTGTACATAATCCTTCTTCTAATAAACAGAAATGTTTCTTTACATCTATTAGACATGTCCTTAAAATAAAATTTGTGGGAAAATGATACAGAAATAAAAATTCTAGTGCATCAACCATGACGAGTCCTTTAGTAAGAATCGAATCACATCCCCAGTCAGCAAAACGATTGAGCGGTATTAATTATGAACAGTTTATGACATTAGTTGTGTTGGCAGAACAACGACATAATCAGAAACAAACGGAAATTCAAAAAAACAAAGTTCGTCTTATTGCTCCTGGTGGTGGACGTAAATCAGAAATGTCTCCTAAAGAAGGGGTCTGTTTATGTCTAGTTTACCTTCGACAAAAACCAACTTTTGATATTTTGGGTTTGTTATTTGATATATCAAAAACTAAAGCGAATGATGCTTTTAATTATTGGGTGAAGATTTTGAGAGAGATATTACCAGCTTCTCAAATGGAAGAGGTAGAAAAAGATAGTCAGAAATATCAAGAACTACGTAAAATTCTTTGTGAGCATGAATTGATTGTAGATAGTGCAGAACAAGCTATAGAGAGGCCTGTAGACTATCAAGAGCAAAAACAGCACTACTCTGGCAAGAAAAAAATGCATACCCTGAAAAACCAGTTTATTGTATTGCCCAATGGAGAAGATATTGTTGACATTTATATTGGAAATTTAGGAAAAACAAGCGATATTAATTTATTCCGAGAAACACAAGGTAAATTTGATTGTGAACAAAAATTTATTGGAGATAAAGCTTACATAGGAGAATCAACAATTACCACGCCTTACAAGAAACCGAGGAAGAAAGAAATTTCGGAATTACAAAAAAAAGAAAACCAGCAGTTATCGTCTAGAAGAATAGGCGTTGAACATTTAATAGGGAAAGTAAAAATATTTCGAGTCGCTAGTGAGAAATTTCGTTTAGCAAGGCACAAGTATAGCCAGGTAATTATGACCGTTTGTGGGTTAGTCAGGCTACGGCTTAATTGTTTACTTTCACTAGCTATTAATATTTAAATTTGTTGGTAGTAAATAAATTTTATCCTTACCAATATTTTTGCCCCTAAACTGATAATTTAGCCGTAATTTATGCTCAAAGCCCTATTCTTTCGTATACCTAATCTAGCGATCGCACATTCCATTATAATCGCTGAAATCCATTTGCCGTATACATTTACCATTTTCGGATAAGTCTATTGGGAATCCGATCGCTCTCCTCGGACGCTTTTGTGACGCCATAAGCGATCGCGTAAATCCAAAATCGCAATCTTACACTGAAAATGCTTTGGCAGATTTATCAACAAAGATTATACCGTTCTCAATACCTGTATATTTGTTGAGTTCTGGCGCTTACTATAAGATGTATAAAATTTTAACAAAAGTATCATCAATATGAGCTGCTCAAAGCCTAATATTACACTAGAAAAGTGCAAAAAGCTTTTAAGCAAAGTCAAAAATTCGTTTAGAGGAAAGTATCAACTATACACAGGTGAAAAACTACATTGGATTCAAGTAGTTTTACGACTTGAAAGTTCAATTATTCCAGACATTATTCCCTGGATACTCTTTTTTTGTTTCTATGGTTTTTTGGTATCATTACTACACTATTGTGGATTTTCGATAGCTTTTACTGACAAAAATCGCGTAATTAATAATACCATTGTCATTTTCAATATAGGTTTGACTTTGCTATTGGTTTTTCGGACAAATACAGCTCATGACCGATTTTGGGAAGGTCGGAAACTATGGGGAGCTTTAGTCAATACGGTTCGGAAATCGGCTCAGAGTATTTACATAGTAGTTAAAGAACAGTCTCCAAAGGATCGAGTAGAAAAAGAGGCAATACTTCGGCTAGTAGTTGCTTTTACAATTGCAATGAAGTTACATCTAAGGGCAGATCCCTTGGACGAGCAATTAGCGTCATTGATGTCCCAAATTCAGTTTTTCAAGCTCAGACATACGAATCATCCCCCACTACAAATTGCTTTCTGGATTAGAGATTATTTGCAGTATCAGCATGACCGTAATTGTCTCAATACTTATCAGCTGACTGCCTTACATAAGTTGCTCGATGATATGGTAGATATTTTGGGTGGCTGTGAACGCATTTTGAAAACGCCGCTGCCCTTAATATATACAATTAAACTCAGGCAATTGGTGTTAATATATTGCCTAATATTGCCTCTAGAGTTAGTCAGTCATTTAAATTGGTGGACTGGAATAGTGATAGCTTTTGTGAGTTTCACATTATTGAGTATTGAACAAATTGGATCTGAAATCGAAGAGCCTTTCGGGCACAATGCAAATGATTTACCATTAAATATGATTTGCAACACAATGCTACGCAATGTTGAAGAGTTAATCACACTTGCTCCAGGCAGCGCTCGTTCTTGGCAACTCTAAAGTCCACATCTTACGAGATATTTAGCCCAAAGAAGCGTTCCATAAACAACTCGCGCATCTGTTAACAGCCCACGTCGCTATGATTCCACTTGCAAGTAAACCTATGCCTTCTTAGGGTGATGAAAGGATGTCCACCCGTATTAAGGAGAACATATGCAGCCTGAACCAAAAGTAAACATCCTTATGGTAGACGACAATCCGCAAAATCTGTTGAACTTGGAGGCGATGCTGTACAGCCTGGGTCAAAATCTGGTAAAGGCTCATTCGGGTATGGAAGCTTTGAGATGTCTTCTTAATCAGGATTTTGCCTTAATTCTGCTCGACGTCCAGATGCCAGGGATGGATGGCTTTGAGACGGCAAATTTAATTCGAGAACGGTCGGTGTCCACCCCGATCATTTTCTTGACAGCGTTTAACACAAGCGACAATCTTGTGTCCAAAGGTTATTCCCTTGGTGCGGTAGACTACCTGATTAAGACAATTTCGCCAGAAATATTGACATCGAAAGTGGCGGTGTTTGTTGACTTGTTCAAGAAGACGGAGGAGGTAAAACGACAAGCAGCACAACTTAAAATGCAAGAGCTTCAGATGTTATCTCAACAACACGAAAAGCTCATCGCCTTGGGTAAGTTAGCTGCGGGACTTGCTCATGAACTGAATAATCCAGCATCAGCAGCACGTCGAGCTGCAGAACATTTGTGCCACACGATGCAGATTCTAGAGGCTCTCGCGCTTAGACGTATTGAGCAACACCTCACGCCGACTCAACTAGAGCGCATCTTGGAGCTAAAGCGTGATGCCATTGAATATGCTGCTACACTCGACGATCTGGATTACTTGGCTCAAATTGATTTGGAAGATGAACTAGCAGACTGGCTGGAGTCGAATGGCGTTGCCAATGGGTGGAGACTTGCTCCCACACTCGTGGGGGCCGGACTTAACACCGTTGCATTAGAAGCGATTAACAATCTGGTGGCGACTGATGCACTCAACGATGTGCTGACTTGGTTGGAGGCAACCCTAGCTTCCGCAACTGTCCTGAATGTGCTTGATCAGGGCACTGATCGCATCTTTAAAATAGTCAAGGCTGTCAAGGCATACTCGTACATGGATCAAACTCCCCGGCAGTATGTAGATCTGCATGAAGGTCTTGACAACACGCTCATTATTTTGGGCTACAAGCTAAAATCGCGTAGTGTCACGGTAATACGGGAGTACTCGCCGAACCAGCCACACATTCCAGTCTACGCGAGTGCATTAAATCAGGTATGGACGAATCTTATTGATAATGCCATCGACGCTGTGGGCGAAGGGGGTATGATTTGGGTGCGTACGACAAGTGAAAAAGATTACCTCATAGTGGAAATTGCAGATAACGGGCTAGGCATTCCCCCTGAGATTCAGTCCCGAATCTTTGAACCGTTTTTTACAACGAAAGATGTTGGTGCAGGAACCGGGTTAGGTCTGGAGATTGCCTATCGGATTGTAGTGGGTCAGCATAACGGAGACATTCGCTGCTTTTCAAAGCCAGGCGATACGCGCTTTCAAGTTCATCTACCATTTGCGGATAGATAACACAAAAAATGCAAACTTTTCTCGAAATATTGACCATTCCAGCTATGTTTTGTGGTTTTTAGAATGAAAATACACGCTCGTAGCTTTGCTGGCAATTGTCCAGAACAAAATCCTATAGAGACTATTTGGTTACAAGCCAAAACATGGGTTCGGTTTATCCCCAGCTCATGACGAAAATCAGGTTTGAACTTTCGGCAAAACCATCGAAACATGAAAAGACAGAAAGCGCAAGGAAAATCCGGGTTTGTTCCGGTTGCAGCGAGGTGGGGGAAGAGAGCGGTCAAATGCTTGGATGGAGAGATGCAAAATCCTCATCAAGAACTTTGAGAGAACTCTAGCTAATGCGACTCCCAAGGTTAATCTTTGTTTTATTAGGCTGATGGTTAAGAGGCTTGTAGCCTCTTCTTAGATGTCAAATGGGTTCTATAGACGTTAAACAGTCCAAAACGTGCCAGCAAGCAAAGACATGATCTAAATGGATTTGCTGGAAGGACAACAAAGTGGTGTAATCGGGCTTAGAATTCCAGTCAATTATCAACGGCTATTGTAGCCAATAGCAAGAGTCCGAGAGGAACATCCCGCGCATAGGGTCTAGGGTCCGGGCAATCTAAGTAGAACCCACGGATTTAGCCGTGGAGAAGTTCAGAGGTAGGGTTGATTATGACGAAAGACTTATGGCAACTAGGACTACGCATGGGTAAAAGCAGCGAAGAACAAAGGCATGCAACCTGGTTAGAGCTCTTTTACGATCTGATTTTTGTGGTGGCAATTGCCCAGTTAGCTCGCAAGCTCGATGAAAATGTCTCTTTGTTCAGCTTTTTTAGTTTTTTGGTACTCTTCCTGCCATTCTGGTTGTCTTGGCTCGGTGCGACATTTTATGCGACTCGGTTTGATACAGACGACTTAGTGCATCGACTGTTAACTGTGGTTCAGATGGTAGCAATCGCGGCAATGGCAGTTAACACACACCGGGGGTTAGGTGAGACTTCGACTGGCTTTGCCCTCTCTTATGCTATCTCTCGGTTTGTACTTGTAATTGAATACCTCCGTGCTCGACAACATATAATCTCCACGCGTCCACTGACAACTCGATTCGCACTGAGGTTTGGAATTGGTGCCACAATTTTGCTGCTTTCTTGTCTGGTGCAATCGCCCCTGCGCTTCGTACTCTGGTTTTTTGAACTGACAATTAGCTTTGCAACCCAATTGTCAACCGGAAAACTAGATGTAGAATTTGCCCCTCACGCTTCTCACTTACCAGAACGCTTTGGATTGTTCACTCTAATCTTGTTGGGTGAGTCGATCAGCGCTGTAGTCAATGGTGTTACCGGACAACAATGGACTACTTCATCAGCAATTGCAGCTGTATTTGGTATTACCATTGCTTTTAGTTTGTGGTGGAGCTACTTTGACAACCTTAGTGGCTCAGCAATCCGAGCCGCTAGCAACGGTACTTGTATAAGATGCTATCGATGGTGGTTCTATGCCCATCTGCCCCTAGCCATTGGTATAGCAACTATTGGATCTGG
This sequence comes from Nostoc edaphicum CCNP1411, assembly GCF_014023275.1. Lineage (NCBI taxonomy): Bacteria > Bacillati > Cyanobacteriota > Cyanophyceae > Nostocales > Nostocaceae > Nostoc > Nostoc edaphicum. The sequence continues at coordinate 91,887 of NZ_CP054695.1, read as the reverse complement.
TGTGAAACATCTTGTCTCCAGTGCTCCGGACATAGCTCTGTCATCTCAAGTGCGCTGGCTAGTTTGTTGTAGTGCAGCCATATGCATACTATCCCTAAGGGTCATCTATTTGATGGGTTTAATTCCTGAAGACAGGAAATACTGCAAAGTCCAGACAGCTTATCGTATGGGGGCTGCAGCGGTTATTCTAATCGTTGCTCTATTTGGCAAAGAGCTATCACCCGTTTGGCTGATCGGGCTTGTAGCTACGGTCTGTGCATCTCAAATCATTTTTAATCTGAATTCACTTGTAGACCAAACTGGTGCATCTGTTGAAAAATGCCAAGTTAATTGTAGGCAAGAATCTGTTGAAGAGCATTAAGAATAGGGGGGAAATGAGCAATGGATACTGACTTGGAAATAGATTTCCATGTGTGCTGGTGTACGCAGTTCATGACGACTGTTGGCGAAAGTGTTACAAACGCATAAACAAAATTATTACAACTAAAAGCCGCAACGACAGATTGAAGGTTTGACTTTATGTAATACGTATATTTACGACTATGTAGTACATCCGCCATATCAGATGCTCATTTTACCCCGAATATCGCAGACTCAAAACACAACTAAGAAATTACATAAGTCAGGAGGTATCCTTATGAAATCTCTAACTGGAAAAGTTGCAATCGTAACTGGTGCTTCGCAAGGAATTGGCGCAGCGATCGCTCGACAACTAGCTACAGATGGTGCGAAGGTCGTCGTTAATTACAACCGCAGCCAAAGTGCTGCTGAAGAAGTCGTTAGCCAAATCCAAAACGCAGGTGGGGAGGCGATAGCTGTGCACAGCGATGTCAGTGAACCATTCCAAATACCGCCTTTATTCACCAAAGTGATTCAGAAATATGGACAACTTGATATTCTGATAAACAATGCTGGCGTTATCGATAACCGTCCAGTAGAGGAGATCAATGCTGAAATGATTGATCGGTTGTTTGCTATCAATGTGCGCGGTATGTTGCTTTGTTCGCACGAGGCGGTAAAATACTTTGGTGAGCGAGGAGGCAAAATCATTAACATATCGAGCAATGTCACGAAGTTTTCGGTTCCTACAACATCGGTGTACAGTGCTACGAAAGGGGCAGTGAATGCACTGACGAAAGTTTTGGCAGCAGAGCTAGGTCCGCGAGGTATCACAGTCAACGCCGTAGCACCTGGCTCGACAGACACTGAACTGCTAAAAGTTGGAGTATCAGAAGAGGTTCGCCAACAACTACCCCAGAACACCCCCCTCCGTCGGCTAGGTACTCCCGAAGATATTGCCCAAGTAGTTGCTTTTTTTGTTTCCGACAACGCCCACTGGGTCACGGGTGAAGTGCTGTACGCAAGCGGCGGTCAGTAGATGGATGCCTAAGCCAGGAAGTCACCCCCTGACTCGGCTACAAAACCGTGCATGAAACGTTAACTTGACACGGCTCCTCAGTGATTTGCTGCATAAGTTCCCAAGGCAATCAAGGATGCGATTGTCTACACTGCACTCTCCAGCAATGGCGTTCCGCCCACGTAGGCGATCGCCAGAAAAAGAAATTGATGATCGCAATTTTCTCTTTTTTTGCATCAATACTTTGTGTAAACGACGCATTTTTACAGAAAAGTTGACCACTGTAACCGCACCTTGGGCGAGAAGAACTCTACGTTTAGCTCAACGACTGAGTGCGATTGCTTTAGCTAATGGTGGTGCAGCAGGGGTAAGACTCTCGGAGCGATTGGGGATAAAAGTTTCTCGCAATACCAATACCGTTGCCAAAAAAAGAGTATGAAGAGAGAGGGCGCAGAACCAAGTTATGGTTCAAGTCATAATAGCGTTGCTCCCGAATTACCTTAACCTGTCACGAATGCAAATGCATCCCAACCTGCTGGAGCAGTTCTGCTACTAAACCAGTCCAGCCAGTTTGATGGCTGGCACCAATTCCGGCTCCGTTATCGCCATTAAAATACTCATTGAAAAGAATCAAATCGCACCATTGAGGGTTTGTTTGGAACGTTTCGGTGCCGCCATAAACAGGTCGCTGACCAGACGGATCTTGCAAAAAAATCCGAATCAGTCTTTGAGATAACTCAGTCGCAACTTCCCAAAGTGTCATCATTTGACCAGAACCGATTGGACACTCCACTTTGAAATCGTCACCCAAGTAATGGTGGAACCTTTGGAGTGATTCGATCAGCAAATAATTTATAGGGAACCAAATCGGTCCACGCCAGTTGGAGTTGCCACCAAATAGACCAGTAGTAGATTCTGCGGGTTCGTAATCCACTCGGTACTCATGACCATTTGTTGTAAGAATATAAGGATGTACCTCATGAAATTTAGAAACAGCGCGGATGCCATAAGGACTTAAGAATTCTTTTTCATCTAACATCCTTTGCAGGATGTGCCGGAGTTTATCTCGACCTACGATCGCTAACAGTCTTCTGGCACCAACGCCTGGTGTTTCCATGCAAGCAACATTTTGTCTCAAGTCAGGACGGTTACGAATAAACCACTCCATCCGTTGTTTAAATCTTGGGAACATCCTCAAAGTTTCTGGTTCTAAGGTAGCAATGGCAAACAGTGGAATCAGCCCCACTATCGAGCGCACCTTCACAGGGAAATGCCGACCATCAGGTAAATGCAATGCATCGTAGAAAAAGCCATCAGCTTGATCCCAAAGTGCTATTTCTGCATTACCAATGCCGTCTATGGCATCAGCAATGTAAAGAAAATGTTCAAAAAACTTGCTCGCAATGTCTTCATAGGTTGAATTGTCTTTTGCCAGTTCTAGGGCTATCGTCAGCATATTCAGGCAGTACATACCCATCCAACTAGTGCCATCCGCCTGATCTATGCGTCCACCTGTGGGAAGTTCAGCACTTCTGTCGAAAACTCCAATATTGTCTAATCCCAGGAAACCGCCTTGAAAGACATTGTTTCCTTCTATATCTTTCCGATTCACCCACCAGGTAAAGTTGACTAGTAGCTTTTGAAACACACGTTCCAAAAATTGTTTATCAGCACGATCATACATTTTTCTCTCAATCTCATAAATCCGCATAGCAGCCCAAGCATGAACTGGCGGATTCACATCACCAAAAGCCCACTCATAAGCGGGAATTTGACCGTTGGCGTGCATATACCATTCCCGTGTCAATCGTTCGAGCTGGTACTTGGCAAAATCTGGGTCAATCATTGCTAGTGGAATCAGATGAAACGCTAAATCCCAAGCAGCAAACCAAGGATATTCCCACTTATCTGGCATTGAGAGAATATCATCGCTATGCAGATGAATCCATTCGTGGTTTCTGCCATACTTGCGTTCTAGAGGTGGTTTCGGTCCCATAGGATCGCCCCTAAGCCATTCTTCTACTACATAGTAATAAAATTGTTTGCTCCACAACATACCAGCAAATGCTTGCCGTTGTACATTGTGCATATCCTCAGATAACTGGAAAGGACAAATGCGGTGATAAAATTCATCCGCCTCCTTTATGCGGTTCTGAAAAGTTTTATCAAAATCAACTCCAAATGGTTTTGTTAAGCCAGAAAAATCACTTAAGCGCATTCGAACAGTTCTAATTTCGCCTGCACCAATTGACAATTCATAATGGGCTGAAGTCTTAGTGCCCATCTGGTTTGGATTTACTGCTTCTTTGCGATTGTGTACCAAATAATCATTAATTCCATCTTTAACGTAAGGAAAAGCATTACTTACCCCAAATAATTTTTCATAATTAGTTTCATTTTCTGTAAATAGGAGTTCCGTAGCTCCGTCACAGTAGAGCCATCTATCTCCAAGAGTTGGATGAGAAGCTTCTACAATGCTGAATGTGGGGTCAGATTTGAAGACTTTAAGAAAGGGTTTCTCTTGAATTGGGTTCCAAGACCAGGTATTGCGAAACCAGAGCGTTGGCAAAAGATGGAGTGTTTTCTCTTCTAGCCCCCGGTTGATAATACTAACTTGAATTAAAATATCTTCAGGTGTGTTTTTGGCATACTCAACAAGCACATCAAAGTAGCGATCCGAAGCAAACACGCCTGTATCCAGCAACTCAAATTCAGGGTCGTGACGACTTCTGCGTCGATTTTCTTCAACAATGTCGGTGTATGGAAAGGCCTGCTGCGGGTACTTATACAGACATTTCATATAGGAGTGAGTGGGAGTGCTGTCCAGATAGAAGTAGTATTCTTTGACATCTTCCCCGTGATTGCCTTCTCTTCCCGTTAAACCAAACATTCTTTCTTTGAGGATTGGGTCACAGCCATTCCATAAAGCGAGAGCAAAACATAGACGCTGATGATTATCTGAAATTCCGGCAATTCCATCTTCTCCCCAACGGTAGGCACGGGAACGCGCGTGGTCGTGGGGAAAGTAATCCCAAGCTTCACCACTTGAACTGTAATCTTCTCTTACTGTTCCCCATTGCCGTTCACTAAGGTAAGGACCCCAGCGTTTCCAGTAAGCGGTGCGATTTTGGTCTGCTTGTAATCTTGTTTCTTCAGCAGTCATAGTTTTACTGTTTTGTAATGTCTATGCTAAGTAGCATTAGGAAGCTAAAAGGTGACGCACATTTGTCTACGATTTATCTCCATGCATTAATCCACCTGTCTTCGCCGCGAATGTCTCTAATCAGTTAAACCTGACCTAAGAGCAGATTGACAGATGTTTTTGTCTAGCTTCCCCATTTTTTAACTGTCTCTCTTAATAGAAGTAGTACCTTGACTTCTGGGGCGAATGTCCAACCCACGCACGCCCAAGTCTAAACGGAAGATTCCTCCCTGACCTTCTTCCGTTTGCACGCCACCTGTGACGAACAGATGCTTCATATCTGAACCGCCAAAGGCACAGTTGCTGGTAGTGAGGTTGCCGCTGGAATATCGACGGAGCAGTTGCCCTTTAGGGTTGAGTACTTGCACTTGACCCATGCCATAGTGAGCCACGTAAAGATTTCCCTGTGCGTCTATGCACATCCCATCAGGCTGATTGTCGATTTGTTTTCCCTGTTTGACAGGGAGTTCAGCAAACACTTTCTGAGATTTTACCTTTCCTGGCGACAACACGTTGTACTCCAAAATTCGATTTTTATTGCTCTCGGCAACAAAGAGGCGCTTGCTATCTGGGGTGAGGACAATGCCATTGACGAAGGCTAATCCTTTAGCAACCTGACTAATTTTCTCTGTTGCAGACACGTAGTAAACCGCGCCATTCGGGGTCTGGGAATTTGAGTTGCCGGAGTCAGTAAAGTAAAATCCTCCTTGTTTATCAATGGTGATGTCGTTGGGATACTGTAGAGGCTTGCCGTTAAATTCCCTTGCAACCACTTTTACGATCTGACCATTGGCATCTAGTTTTACAACCGAGTTTTTGGCTGCGACAATATGAAAACCTTCGGACATAATCTTGTGTCCGTTAGCACCTTCAACTTTAGCCCAAAGTCGAGGAGTAGCATTGGGAGGTAAAACTGTAATGGTTCCGGCTTTGGTTTGAGAGAAGTAGAGGTTGCCTTCACGGTCTATGACAATTCCTTCAGAGTATTTTTGGCTTCTTAAAACCTCTATTGGCTTGATAACATCCGCTGGTGGCAGTGTTGTATTAGACAAATTAGCTGCACCAGACCCATCTGCGATCGCGCTTGCTGCATAGGACAAGTTCGATGATATGTCCAATTTTGTAGAACTACAAGAGGTCAGCAGCAGTAGTTTTGCACAGATGAAAATGAAGGAAGTGATTTTTACTAGGAGAATAAAGTATCTATGTGTGCTGGTCTGTTCCATAATTCCGTAGTGTTAATAATTGGGGTTTTTGCAACAGAGCGCTCGCAAACTCCCTATTAGTTTTTCAACAATCAGTTGATGGATGACGACAACAGCTAATTTAGAACAGACCCTCAAGAGAGCAACAATGAGCGATGAAAAACTCAAACGTCTTTACCAATTAGCTCAATCTTCATATAGCATTATTGCTCTTGATAGTTCCAGAGCAGCCCCCCATCAACAAAGAAAGTCGAGCCTGTTACGTAGTCAGCATCAGGTGAGGCTAGGAAAGAGACTAGGGAAGCCACATCCTGCGACTGACCCAGGCGGCCCAGTGGGATATTCTTGAGCAGAGCGCCTAATTTTTCGGGGTCGTTTAAAAGACGAGTGTTTATGGGCGTCTCAATTGCTCCCGGTGCCACGTTGTTGATTGTAATTCCAAGAGGCCCAAGCTCAATAGCCAAGTTACGCGTCATCATTTTGACGCCACCTTTGCTCGCACAGTAAGAAGTGAAATGTGGGAACGGGAGTTCCTCATGCACCGAGCTGATGTTGATAATTTTTCCAGTCCGTTTAGTCTCAATCAGATGTTGAACAAAGGTTTGAGTTGCAAAAAACACACCTTTGAGGTTGACATTAAGCACTGCATCATAATCTGCTTCTGTTACGTCCCAAAAAGAGGCGTTCTTCTCAATGCCAGCGTTATTGACTAAAATATCTAACTTGCCGAAGTGTTGGATGCCCGATTGAATCAACTGGCGAACTTCACTTACTACACCCAAGTCTGCTTTAACAATTAAGCCAGAGCGTCCGGTGGATTCTACTTTAGATAGAGTTTCTTGGGCACCTTCTTGATGACTGCGGTAGTCAATTATGATATCTGCACCTTCTTGAGCAAGGCGCACTGCAATAGCTTGACCAATTCCTTGGCTGCTGCCAGTTACCAAAGCTACTTTACCTTCAAGTTTCATACGATTCTCCTTGTGAAATAGTGTAATGTCTTTTTAGGGCTATAAGGAAAGAAGATTGTTGTCTTGTAAAGCTAGGATTCACATTGGTAATCCTAGCTTTACAAGTAAGTCATCTTGTGTTATGTAATTTGCTACATAAGCTATCAATAGATTCGTCATTCTTCATCTCCTTATTTTTGAGAAAATTGAAGTGAATAAAACAGAATTAACTATTCTCTAGGTTTGCCTGAATAAATAGGAATAAAGGTGCAGTATATGCCACCTTTTTCTCTTTAAAATCCTGCCGTGATTACTTAATTAAGACTATGTGGGACTTTGACATTTTTGAAAATACAACGATAATTAGGAACGTGAAAAAGTTTGCCTGTCAAAATTTCCCGCTCACCCATAGCAAGGAGTCGGAAGGTGGCTACAGCAAGCATTGCCCCTATTGGTGGAGCAATGAAGTAAAGCCACTGGTATTTCCAAGACCATGAAACTAAAGCAGGCCCAATGCTGCGTGCAGGACTCAGACTCGTACCAGATATGGGTGCTTCCAACCATACCATTGTTGCTATTAGAATCCACGTCATCAAAGGTGTCCAGCGCATTAGCCGATGACTACTTAAAAAGATAAAGATAGACAACACCAGCAGAAAGGTCATGGTAACTTCAGCAAGGAATACATACCAGAGGGGGTAACCATTACCAGGTAAAGTCATAGCATTCCCGACACTAGTAGCGTAGTTTCCCCAGATAACCACCACTGCTGTAGCAGCGATAATTCCACCGATAAACTGTGCAATAATGTACCCAATAATGTCATGCTGATGCATCTTGCCTTGTGCCCAGAATGCCAGTGATACACAGGGGTTGAGGTGAGATCCACTCAGTTTCCCCAGTGGCGAAATTGCAAAACATGACCCACTCCCAGCAAATACCAATCCCGTAATCAACAAACGCATACTTTGATTAGGTATAAGACCCTCCATCGGCAAGCCCTTGCCAAAATTGAAGACAATTGCGCTAAATCCCACAAAAAGATTAAATGTAGTTCCGAGAAGTTCTGCACCGTATTCAGACCAATGCAATTGTCTCCAATTTGTGAAACTATCCATGATTTTCTTCCTGCATCATCAACGGATTTTAGTGTCTTAATCTGTATTCAAACTTTTGAAACGTTGTGAATAAGCTGTCACACATTTAAATTGCAATAACAGTATTAACTTTTTTTAGGGTGATTCCTTCCAGTTAATAATTAAATTCTTCTGATTTAACAAGCTGTTCTCCTTACAAAAAAATATTTTTTTAGTCATCTTTTGCATCTTATTTGGTTAAGCTTTACTAAGCTTTCAGCTTTTTCTGGAATTGAATTTTCTATTTCCAGCAAAGGCATTTTCTGCCAACAGCTTCGGCAGAACCAGTACATCTGATTATTACTAATTTGTTGCATAAGTCGGTGGAAGCAACAAGGACAATTTTTCATATAGTGAGAGTTAACTGTTGATTGTTGATTGATTGCTCTCAAGCTCTGATTAAAACTCCCTCTTATGACCTTAGTAGAAACAAATTTGTTGCCTTTAGCAAACCCTAGATATCACAGGCATAGTTGCGAAAGCTGTGAGATAGCAAAGTTCTCCAGACATCCGAAATTGGCATTATTCCCCTTCAGCCCACTTCTGAATATCTGCTGAAGTACAAAAGTTGTAGAACACCGATTCACTAATACCAAATACCGGGCTAATCTGCTTGTAAAGATCCGAAAAGATTTATTAAAACTTCGAGTACGTCAAGTTTTAAACTCCTCTCTGGAATACTGAATCGGTGTCTAGACTTGAATAAAACTTGAAAATTATTTCAACATCATTAGCAAGTTGATACTAAGGTAATTTGTATCGAACCATTGTCTATTTTTGCAACAGAACCATTTTCACTTTTTAACATAAGTACTTCATTAGCAACAGTACTCCTATTAAAAATCGCAGCAATCTCTTGGATACAGGCTTGCAACCGTTGAGCTTCTGCAAAACTCACAGTTGTGGTTTCCTGGTTGATTAATTCGCTTGAGCTTGCCTTTTGTGGGACTCTTTGCCAACATGGGATGCTCTTACTCCGATGCGACCTTCGCCATGTTTGCGGGGTTGTATTGTGGAGCCGGAGAAATTGGCGACCGAAATGGCGTCTATCTAGATAGCCCACAGCTTCAGCAATCTGCTCTACCGACTGGTCTGTTTCGATGAGCAGACGGCGTGCCTCTACCATACGACGCTCAACAATCCAACAGAGAACGGTTTTTCCAGTCTCTCGCCGTACAAGGTCGGTGAGGTACGCAGGGGACCGACTGACCGCCTCAGCCACCTCTCTAAGACTAATTGAATTATGATAATTTGTCTCAATAAATCGAAAAACATGGCTTAACAAAGGTTGGGACTGAAGCAAGAACTTTTCAAAACTTGTCAGTATCGCCGTATTAATAGCGATGTTAACGTTATAAGAATCAATGCCATTTAATAAGTAATTAGAGTCCATTACTTTAGCCTCATTCATTGTATTAAATACACTTGGATTTCATCTCAGATTATCTGAACTAGAGTTGAGTCTAAATATTTCTCATCTCATTGTAAAATTTAAGTTAACCTCCAGAAATCAATTCGCTTAGTGTTATATTTTTTATTCATTCATTTATAAGTGTTCACTGATAACTAATTTGCTCATCGCCTGATCCAATACAGCAATTCATCAGAGGCATAAACGTCGCGATAAAAACTAAGTTGCTCGCATTTTAAGTAGCACGCACCTCGATGTCCACGTCGAAGCAAAGTTTCGTTTCCCTTGATGATGACTTCGTTCGTTTCATCATCAAAACAATTCCATTCAGAGTAGATAACTTCACCATTGAACATAATAATTGGCCAAGCTATTGTTACATTTGGTTGAGCAAGAATGGCCCAACGATTTACTTCTCTATTTGTTGCTGCGGTTATGCCATAAAAAGGCCCATCAGCACAGAAATATACGAGATTATTGGCATACTCACCTGCTAAAATGTCCCCCCGTCCTTGTCGTAGCGCTTCACAGTGGGTTGCCCACCAATGTTTATTTTCCCGTTCTACTTGCTCTAAGCTGTATTCTAGAGTTATTTTAGGTAGGGTATTCTCACGTAGAGAAAGATATGTCTCCCCGTCTCTAAGTAGTTGTACTGCTAGTTCATTAGAAACTAGCTCTGGCTTGGAGTAATCTCCTAACAGATCGTTGTAGTAGTTGGTTCGCTTCGTCATTTCAAGCCTCTACAATCTTCAACCAATTTTCTTTGTGTATGCACTTAATCTTTTAGATGCTGTTAACAACACTAAATCCATGTGCAACAAGGCTTGAAACTGAAAAAATTAGGAGAAATTTTACCATATTGAAAGGGCTGTTCATAACATCAACATGGATGAAGAAACTTTTTAGAAAGTTTTAACTTTTTTCCTCGAAGCGCTATTATGATGTTTATTCTTAGACGTAATATGCTGTTAAAAAAAACTTAAGTTTTTGCTAAGGGTATGCTCCTTACTAAAAAGGAATCGAAAAGCAAAAGCATTGTTGTCCAGAATGTTTACATATAGCAGCCACCGAAATTAGAGGGGAAAGCCCCCATGCATCAATAGGGGGATATAACCGAGTAAGTTAGTGGTAAGAGGCCTTGAGAGTGAGTAATTCTCTCAAGGGCTTTGCGTATAATTATCTATTTCAACATTGCTTTTAGCCAGTTAAGATAGAAAACTTAAGCGGAAAAGTTTGTGTTTTTCAGTTGGATTTTAGGCAAAGTTCCAACTGAAGCGGTTTTAGACGATAGTAAATGTAAATAACAGGTTTTGTTAACTTTGCTAAAATTTCCATCTTGTACTATTCTCAAGCAACCCGTTATTTAAGTATTTGTACAGGTACAATGGGCAAATTTCTTGATAATTGGGTTGAACATTATTAACACTGTTTCAAGAAACAAGGCAGGAGGCAAAAGTGAAGAAGATTTGGCTTGTTTATTTCATTCGTAGCGGGTGGTGCGCCACCAGTACGCCTGCTCCTCAAAAACATAAATCTTTCCTTACATCTATCAGGGGCGATCGCCTGGAAACAGCTTTTATTACTTTCATGAGAGTATAATCAATGTACTGTGCGCTTAACTCATCAGGGGTGTTTGATTGGGTTCAAGAACGGCTATCCCCAATATCACCCTAGTAAATAAGTACATAAAAGAGTGCTAAGTAGTTTCGTACATTTGTGGCCAGTTGAGGGTTGAAATTTAAACTTACAGAGAAGTCGGAGACACTGTGCGTAGCTTGCTTCCTGTTTGCCCCTGGCGTCTCTCTCGTAGAGAAGAGTACGGTGGAGATGCAAAGTCAGTCCAAGGGGATGCACAGTTTTACCAAATTTAATTGGCTAACAACTTATGCAAAGCTGTACTAAGGTGTTGTGCTTTGCCAAATCAGTTTTTACAGATGTACGTTTTTGAAAACTGAAATCGCGCTATTGGTCACGTATCAAGCTTTTTAGGCTAAATAGTACATTTGTCTGTGCAACTTTAAAGAAGAGGAGAATGTCACAGTAAAAAAATAACTTATCTTTATCTTAAGTTTCTTATCTTGAGTTGCAAAAGTTTTGTAAAGTTAGCAAACTTAACTGCAACAGGCATCAGTCAATCAACCACATATATGAGGGTGCGTAAGATGAGCAATCAGCAATGCTGCGAAACTTTAGATTCCTCTACATTACCTGTGGATAAACTCCTTCGGTTGCAGATTGAGTCTGCTGCTGAACGGTTTTGAGTACCAGGTAGGCACTTTAGCAGGATACGAGATGCAGGAGTATTTACTTCTAATTCTTCCGCCACCAAGTGGAGTTCCCCTATGACGAAGGTTTGCAATAGGGAAGACAGATGACAGCGCCCATGCTTTGCTTCTTACACCAGCACTGCAACTAAAGGGCAGTTTGGACTTTGTTTGACACTATCTGATCGAAATAACCGTTGCTTCTAATTAAATGTGCAGGATGGTAATCAAACACATCCTGTGTGCAATTCATTTGTTAGTCATAACATAAAAGCTTCCTGTTAGTTTCCCTAAACCTTATACACAAATGAAGCCGTTTGTCAATCAGGTTTCTGTCAATACATAAGTCCTAAGGGTATGGGATTTTTTCGCCATCTAAGTCATCTTTAACTACCTCTTTTCTTGCGAATGTTCAGCGAAACTCACAATTGGACATTGGGTTTCTCAAAGAAAGTCAGCAAATTGCCCATGTCTTGGTAGCCAAGGCGGTAGTCAAGATCCTGGAAGACATAGAAATGCAATATGCATTTGGTGTTTCGGGGGGTGTAATCGCATTCCTCTAGCATTCCCGTACCACAAGCTGTAACACAGTTCAATTTACTTACTTGACTGGCAATTTTTTGGAATTGTCGCTTAATAACGCCTTAAATAGCTCAACCCATTGTACTGTCTAAATTTTAACCACCCGACGAAATGCTTGCTGTGCTAGATTTCATGCGTTATTTAGCTTATTTCGCAACAACTCTGTTATTGCCACGAGTGACTTGCCCCAATTCTGTAGCAACTATAAGTGAGGAAACGAACTATGCGTAATGACTTTTTAATTAATACTGAATCAGCATGTTTCGTACCTGACGAAACAGTGATCAAGACTGCTAACTACACTTCAAGGCATCGACCCACTTCTGCAAAAAGTGGTGATCGCTTTGCCTCAAATATGAGTCATGCAGAGAAGATAGCTCAAACTCAAAAGCTTTTAGATAGAGCGATCGCCTATGCTTGGCACACAGTCAAGAGCGATCGCAGACCACCAAAGCTCACCCGCACGCGTTGGGTATGGCAACTCGCAGCTTCTTACCATCTAACTCACACCTACCCGCGACTGATAGAAGAAGCTTCTCGGCGCTTTGCTGCATTTGGTCGGAACAATTTGGCACAGTGGGCTGCACAAAAAGCTAGAGAAGAAAGGGGTCACGACCGACTTGCCCTACTCGATATTCAATCGATGGGATACAAAGCTGAGGCTGTAGTGGAAGCACTCATTCCCCCCAGTGCAACGGTATTAGGGAATTATTTAGCTCAGAGTGTACATACTCCAGATCCAATAGGTTGCGTTGGCTATTCCTATACGCTGGAACGGATAGCGACAGGCATTAAAGAAAAGCATATTCACTCGGTTGAGGCTTTGCTGCCACCAGGCATCTGTGCCACCCGGTGTCTGCGTGTACACAGTAGTATCGGTGGTGATGTCGAGCATGTGAAGGAAACGGTTGAGATGGTTGCAGGGCTTGCTCATGAGGAGCGCATCGGTGTAGCGATCGCCTGCTACGAAACTGCATTACTGTATTTCAACCCTTTTGTGGAAGATGATATTTCAGAGGAGGAACTGAAATATACATTGAGACCGCTAGAGTCATGTACACATCATATACAAGGAAAAGTTGACATTCACTCGCTCACACGATAACTGAGGAAGTCAGGGCAGTCTTTCCAACGCTCCCCTAACTTTACTGTCCAAAACAGTTGATTTACTCTCAATAATTTCACTGAGGATGCTATCCATGTTACTAACCAAATTGTTTACTTACATTGCCTCTACTTTGTTGGCCAATATCTTGATTGTTGAAATATTGCCACCAGTATATGCTAAGTCAGGTGAGCCTATTGAATCTAGAAATAGTCTAGACAAGCTAGCGCTCAATCCATCATTTCCAACTTATACAGATGACACCTTGCTCCAAGGTAATAACCCGGAAATTCACCCTGCCCAGTCCAATCAAGGTGAAGTGATTCCATGTCCCTTTACCTCTAATACCTGGGGTTTAACGACGACCACAACAATTACAGGTATCGGGCAGCAATATTTAATTCAAAATTTTGATAGTAGACTTATTGAGAACGATATCGAAGTTTTAGATGGCATCGAATTTGATTTAGACAGGATTTTGGCTCATGAGTTTGAGCAAGAAGGAGTTCTCGTAGCAAAGTGTTGTCCTATATAGAGTAAGCATTTTGTCTAACCAAGATTAAAGACCGAACATGCTTCAGTATTTCCATAAAACTGCTGGTTGCCTATAGGAATCCAACTTTAGTTTTGAAAGCATACTAAGATTAAAATCTTTGTTCACCAAGGTTTTTATCTAAAAAATTTTCATTAATAAAACCGGAGTTCTATAGGCTTTTTCAATCAACTGCTCCTAAAGCTTTCAGTGTAGCAATAGCCGTTAAAGATAAATTTGTAACTCCGTTAATATTCATGCGCTCATAAGGTTTCTCTGTGTTCAGCACTTTTAAGCAATTACCTGTTTTTATATCCCATAACCTAATTGTTTCATCTTCACTACTGCTAGCTAGTGTTTGACTATCAGGATTAAAAGTGATCGAGCAAACCCTGCCTGTATGCCCTTGCAAGCTTCTGAGGTATTGACCCTTATTGGCATCCCATAATTGAACTGTCAAATCTTGACTGCAACATGCTAATATTTGGCTATTTGGACTAAAGGCAACTAGCTGTACCCAACCTGTATTTACCTGCAAAACTTTCAAGCATTCATTTGTGTAAGCACTCCACAATCTTATTGTCCCATCGGGACTAGTACTTATCAGTAGCTTCCTATCTGGACTGAAGACGACTGACCAAACCCAAGCCTTATGCCCTTCCAACGTTGCTTTACACTCACCAGTACCGACATCCCATAACTTCACTGTGTGGTCATGACTGCCGCTAGCCAAAAGATCGCCCTGGGGACTAAAGGCAACTGACCAAACGGCTGCACGATGCCCTTGGAAAGTTCTCAATATTTTACCAGTACTGACATCCCACAATCTCACTGTTTGATCTTCGCTACTGCTTGCCAGTGTTTGACCGTCGGGGCAAAAAGCAACTGACCAGACTAGAGCATTATGTCCCTGAAAATTTTTGAGGCACTTACCTGTACTGACATCCCACAACCTCACCGTTTGATCCTCGCTGCCACTAGCCAGCGTTTGACCGTCTGGACTAAAGGCAACTGACCAAACCGCTGCACGATGCCCCTGGAATGTTCCCAAGACTTGAGCTGTAATAACATTCCACAACCTCACTGAGGAGTCGTGACTGCCACTTGCCAGCGTCTGCTTATCTGGACTAAAGGCGACTGAGAGTATTTGATCAGTATATCCTTGGAACGTTTTGAAGCATTGACCAGTGTGAACACTCCATAGCCTTACCGTTTGATCGTAACTGCCACTAGCCAGGAGATCACCCTGTGGACTAAAGGCGACAGAATATACCCAACTGGAATGTCCCTGAAAAGTTTTTTTGCATTCACCAGTACTGATATTCCATAATTTCACAGTTTGGTCATGACTGCCACTAGCCAGTAAATCGCCCTGGGGACTAAAGGCAACTGAATATATTTCATTGGAATGTCCCTGCAACGTTTTGAGACACTGACCAGTGCCGACGCTCCATAACTTAATAGTTTGGTCTTCACTGCTACTCGCCAGCATATTTCCATCTGTACTGATAGCAATTGACCTTATTCCATCATGGTGTCCTTGGAACGTTTTGAGGCATTTATCGGTGTTGATATCCCACAACTTCACCGTCTGGTCATCACTACCACTCACGAGCATCTGTCCATCTGGACTAAAAGCAACGGAGTGTACCCAACTGGTGTGACCCTGGAATGTTTTGAGACATTCACCAGTGCGGACACTCCATAATCTCACCGTCTGGTCATCACTGCCACTCGCTAGCATACTACCATCTGGACTAAAGGCGACTGACCAAACCCCATCATCATGTTTTTCCAAAGTTTGCAAGCATTGACCTGTCTCAATATCCCATAGTTTTACAGTGCCATCACCGCTACTGCTGGCAAAAATTTTACCATCTGGACTAAAGGCAAGTGATATAACCCAACTAGTATGGCCCTCACAAGTAAGGACATGCCTGCCACCTGCAACTTGGCGCAAATGAATATTACCATTAGTATCACCCAAAGCCAAAAGTTTACCATCAGAACTAAAGGCTACCGACAAAACTCCACCGAAGGTATCAGCAAAAACAGACCTATCAAAATTGGCGTTTTGAAAATTTACATCATGCAATTTCAAACACCGCAGGTCTGCTTGCCAAACACTCAGATAAGAAAAATCATAGCCACTGAGATCGCTTTCCAGATAACAAAGCAGATTGAGAATATTCCCAGCTGTATAACTTTGTTCTAACGGTGATGTCTCTCGTAGCCTTGCTAGAATTTGGGTTAGCTGATTTTCAAGGTTTCTTTTGCTTCTTAACACAGTAAGCAACCCATCTATAACTGGCTTAAGAATGAGGCGAATTTGAGTTTCCCTTACGTAGTCTTTAGCCGTTGCCTTCATCAAGGCATGACACCTGAACAAATCAAGATTCTGAGTTTCAATCTCCTTACAAACTATCTCTATCAATCGCTGAGTCACATACTCCATGACTACAGGTTGCAGCGTGAAGAGTGCTGTCCTTTTCTCAACTAGCGATCGCCTTGCCAGAGACTCCAGAGCCTCCAGTAAATTTTGTGGTGGAATTGGTGATACAATATCCTCTCGTATTTCTGATAGCGAAACAGGCTCACGATTAATTGCTAGCCAGTAAATTATATCCTTCTCTAAATTTGCCAAGCGCGAAAACTGGTGGTCTAGTAGATCGCGAATGCTGCCAAAAACAGCCGTGTAATGTTGCAGAAATTCAGCAACATTACCATCAAAAACATCTTGTATGGTTGTCGCTACTATCTTCAAAGCAAGGGCATTGCCTGCATAACGCTCGACTACTGCTGGTAATTCTGACTCTGAGCCAGAGAAACCCTTGGCTTCAAAGATTTTTTGCCCTGCTACTACCTCTAAACCGCTGAGTTGTAATGAGCGAACAGCCAGTGTTTCTCCTCCGAGTGACGCTATGTCTTTAGGTTTTTCACGAGAAGTCAGCACCAAGGAGCTTTGATGCATAACTTGTCCCAATCGTTTGATCAGTAAGCCATAATCTTCATAGCCTTCTCGATAGCATCCAGCATAAACGCCTGTTTGCAAAATAGTCTCTACATTATCTAATACGAGCAGACAGCGCTGTTGTTGCAAATATTCAATTAGTTGTGATATCCTACCATCTACAGTTTTTGGTAAGTCAGTTTCTAAAACTTGCTCATTAGAGAAAAATTGAATTAAATTTGCCAGCAGGTCAAAAAGTGGGGGAGCATTGTAGAGCGATCGCCAGATAACGTACTCAAACCATCCTTGAACCTTTTGTGATAACTTGGCAGCAAGAGTTGTTTTACCAATTCCTCCCATTCCTAACAGCGCCACTACTCGACAGCGTTCCTGGATCAGCCATTGCTCTAGTAGAGTAAGTTCATCTGTGCGTCCATAGAAAACAGATACATCCACCATTTCTCCCCAATCAACGCGCTTGGGGTTTCTCAAGTTTTCTTGCCCTTTTAAATCAGAGTCTGGGCTTGTATAATCGCTTTTATCCAGTTCTAAATTAAACGTCATAAACAAACGCACAAGCGTTCGTTTGTCAACCCCCGTTTCGCGAGTTACTACCTTTCTGAAGGTGACAGGAGTGATCCCAGCTTGTTCGCTTAATTCTTCTAAGGTAGATTTGGAGCCATTGTTTTCCCTAAATTCCCACTCAAGTTTGGCATTCTGAAGCTTTTGCCAGCCTTCACGAGTCAGTATAAGCCCACGATTGCGTTTGGGTTTCTTCGGTTTCATAATTTCTTAGGGAGAATTGTATTTGGAGTAATAGGCTCCTACCGCTGGCGTTTATGGAAGAGAATTCTCACTAAAATTATAGTTGTTGCAAAACAAGCTAAATAATCGATAAAACCCTGTCAGAAAAACCATTTCAAAAATCTAATTTTAGACAGTTAAAACGGAAATAGTACAAGAGCTTGAGGGACTTTAAACGTTATTAAGCGCCAAGCCTATTATTAGCAGATTAAGAGTTAATTTGTAAATTTATACCTACAATCCATGATTATATTAATAAATATCTCCTGAATTGAGTTACCAAGTTTTTACTCTAGTCGAAGGAAATTTTAATTTCCTGTTTATAATTTTCGATTAATCTTGATTACTCAGTAGTTTCCTATATAATAGTAATTGGAAAGTCATTAAAAGTCAATGACAATGGCTAGAAAAAATGCTGCTAATTTAACAATTCAATTTTCGCTAGAGGAGAAAATAATCTTGGAGGAATATTGTGAGAAAATGCAGCGAACAAAGAGCGATGTAATTCGAGAGATGGTACGCACACTTAAAAAATACTTAGACAGTAGCCAAAGTCTTTAGTAACTTTGGAAACCCATATTTAAAAAGTAAGCTGTTGTGCATCTAATGTTCCAGAATGAAGTCCCTAAATCTGCAAAATAGGCAGTTATATCTCCAATTTCTGCAACCAAGTTAAATACGCAATAGCTTATGGGTTTTCAAACCTCTGTAATTTTATATATGCAACTAATAAATTCAAAAGCCGTCTCTTAGCTCCAGGCTCAACACAAAGTGAAGCGAAGTCAAGCCAGGGAGAAAGTCAATTCTCGATTGCTCCCAAAACTTTCAAAGAAGTAATAGTTGCTTGGGTTAAACCTGTAACACCAGTAATGTTCATTCCCTCATAAGGTCTTTCGTTTCTTAAAGTTTTTAGGCATTCACCCGTCAAAACATCCCACAACTTTACCGTTTCATCTTCGCTGCCACTTACCAGAGTTTGACTATCTGGACTAAAGGCAACTGATCTTATCCAATGGGTATGACCATGCAAAGTTTTGATACATTGACCGGATTGGACATCCCACAACCTTACCGTTTGATCTACACTCCCACTAGCCAGAAGTTTACCTTCAGGACTAAAAGCAACGGACAATACCCAGCTTGTGTGTCCTAACAAAGTTTTGAGACATTCACCTGTGCTAACATCCCAAAGCTTCACAGTTTTATCTTTACTGCTACTGGCTAAGGTCTTACCTTCAGGACTGAAAGCGACGGACAATACCCAACTTGTATGTCCCGACAAAATTTTGAGACATTCACTTGTGTGAATGTCCCAGAGCTTGACTGTTTGATCATCACTGCCACTGGCCAGGATATTACCTTCAGGACTGAAAGCAACCGACCATACCCCATGACTATGTTCCAAAATATTCAAAACTTGACCAGTGTTGACATCCCAAAGCCTTACAGTTTTGTCATCACTGCCACTGGCGAGAATTTTACCTCCAGGAGCAAAAGCAACTGACTTTACCCAGCCAGTATGTCCTTGTAAGATGTTGCAACATTGGCAGGTGCTGCTATCCCACAGCCTCACAAGTTGATCGTAACTGCCACTTGCCAAGATATTACCTTGAGGACTAAAGGCAACGGTTCTGACTCGATTAGGGTGTCCTCGCAAAGTTTTGTAGCACTTCCCATCCGCGACATCCCAGAGCTTTACGGTTTGGTCATTATTGCTGCTAATTATGGTCTGGCCACTAGGAGCAAAGGCAACAGACCACACCCCATTATTGTAGCCCTGCAAGTTTCTTAAGGCTTGACCAGTGCTAACATCCCAAAACCTCACAGTTTGGTCATCACTACCACTGACCAAAGTTTGACCATCTGGACTGAAAACAACAGACCAGATCAAACTTGTGTGTCCCTGCAATGTTTTAACGCATTCTCCTGTGCGGAAATTCCATAGCTTCACAGTTTGGTCATCACTACCGCTAGCCAGAATATTACCATTAGGAGCAAAGGCGACTGACCTAACCCTGTCACTATGTCCCTGGAAAGTTCTCAGGCACTTCCCATCTGAGATACTCCAGAGTTTCACAGTTTGGTCATCACCACCACTAACCAAGGTTTGACCATCCAGATTGAAAGCAATTGAGGAAACCGAACTAGTGTGTCCCTGCAAAGTTTTGAGGCATTCTCCTGTGCGGAAATTCCAGAGCTTCACGGTTTTATCACTGCTAGCACTGGCTAAAATTTTACCTTGAGGACTAAAAACTACAGATAATACCGAATTAGTATGTTCTCGTAAAATTTTATAACACTTACTATCCGGAATAGTCCACAAACGCACTGCCCGATCATCGCTGCCAGAAGCTAGAACTTCACCTTGAGGGCTGAAAGCAACAGATCGTACCCGATCAGGATGTTCTGTTAAAGTTTTTAGACATTCACCTGTGTTGACATCCCACAATTTCACACTCTGGTCAGTACCTCCACTGCAAAGAATGCTACCATTTGGACTGAAGGCGATCGCTTGAACCCAATCAATGTGTCCTAGACAGGTCAAAAGTTGTTCGCCCTCAGTAAAGTCTCGCCACAAGCAAATCTTGCCATTTGCGTCACTCGCCGCTAAAATTTTTCCGTTGGGGCTGAATGCTACCGCAGAAATTTTACTGAAATTTTTAGTAAAAACCGATTTAGATAAATTAGCGTTTTGGAAATTGACTTGAGGTAAACTTACACCCCGCATATCTACTTGCCAAAGGCTTAGGTTAGAAAAATCATAACCTCTTAAATCTGTCTTTAACTGACGAAGCAAGTTGAGAATATTTCCGCTTGTATACCCAGGTTCCAGTGGAGATTCTCCTTGCAGCTTGACTAAAATTTCATTTAAATGATTTTCTAGTCTTCTTGGGGTTTTAAAAATAGTGAAAAGTTCATCTATAACTGGCTTAATTATTAAGCGTAATTGAGTTTCTCTAATGTAGTCTTTGGACTGAGCTTTACTCAAAGTATAATACTTAAGAAGCACAATATCCTGAGTTGCAATTTCTTGATAAGTTTGCTGAATTAATTTGCTAGTCACATACTCCATTACTACGGAGTGTAATGTGAAGAGGAAACCACTTTTTTCACTTAGCGTTGACTGAAATTTGTCGATGAGACTTCGCCTGATCAAAGACTCTAGAACTTCTAATAACTTGTGTGGTATTACTAATGAAGTTAAATCTTCTTGCAAATTGTAGAGTGGAATTGACTCACGATTAATTGCCAGCCAGTACATAACCACACGCTCTAAATTAGATAAACGCTCAAACTGCTGCTCTAAAACAGCACAGATATCGCCAAAAACAGATGTTTTTTGGTACAAAAACCCACAAATATCACCATTAAAGACATCTTGAATAGTCGTTGCAACTATCTTCAAAGCCAATGGATTACCAGAATAAAGCTCAATCAGTGCTTTCTCTTGGGATTCTGCTCCAAACAGACCTTTGAGGTGAAAAATTTTTTTTCCTTCTTCCTCTTTCAGACCCCTCAGTTGTAATGAACGAACAGGTAGTGCTTGTCCTTCGTGTGATGCCACGTCTTTAGGTTTTTCGCGTGAAGTCAGCACCAAGGAGCTTTGATGCATAACTTGTCCCAACCGTTTGATTAGTAAGCCATAATCCTCATAGCCTTCTCGATAGCATCCAGCACAAACGCCTGCTTGCAAAATAGTCTCTACATTATCTAATACGAGCAGACAGCGCTGTTGTTGCAAATATTCAATTAGTTGTGATATCCTACCATCTACAGTTTTTGGTAAGTCAGTTTCTAAAACTTGCTCATTAGAGAAAAATTGAATTAAATTTGCCAGCAGGTCAAAAAGTGGGGGAGCATTGTAGAGCGATCGCCAGATAACGTACTCAAACCATCCTTGAACCTTTTGTGATAACTTGGCAGCAAGAGTTGTTTTACCAATTCCTCCCATTCCTAACAGCGCCACTACTCGACAGCGTTCCTGGATCAGCCATTGCTCTAGTAGAGTAAGTTCATCTGTGCGTCCATAGAAAACAGATACATCCACCATTTCTCCCCAATCAACGCGCTTGGGGTTCTTCAAGCTTTGAAGTCTCGCCAAATCAGGATTTAACTTGGAATAGTCCTGGGGATTTAGCTCTAAGTTAAACGCCATGAAGAAATAAACAAGCGTTCGTTTGTCAACCCCTTCTTGGTTAGCAAGTATCTTTGCAACTGTATTTGAAGTTAATCCAGCGCGTTCACTTATTTCTTCTAAAGTGTACTTTGAGCCAGATTTTTCTCGAAGTTCCCCTTTAAGTTTTGCCTGCTGAAGCTTTTGCCAGCCTTCACGAGTGAGTATAACGCCACGATTTCGTTTTGGCTTGTGCCGACTCATAAATTATGAATACCTATTCTTCAAGGCAAAAGTTCATGACCAGCCCTTTGAAAGTAGTGATCTCCATTGTCACTTTTGGCTTAAAGCCCAGTCATACATGGAATCAGCACTAACAATATTTAAACAATGGGACGCGATGGCGCGTTCTTCGCATTGGCGTAGCCTCTCGTAGAGAAGCGTGTCCCTTTGGGACTGGGTAACCGCTCCCCAGTGATCGCGTACACTACTCGCTGGGGAGCGAGTGAAGGTATACCTTCTGAAGATTTATCAGAGGTTGTTTAGGCATTTATGCAAGTTCCAAAATAAATTTACAAGTGTTGCTGAATTTGTATGAAAACAAGTTGGCAGTTGGCTTCATGTAGATATGTAACATTTAAAATTTATCTATCTACAGTGATAAAAGACAATCTGCCAAAGGGTAGATTCAGTAGCAATCCCTTTGGGCAGGTGATACTCCTCGACCGCCAAGTATAGATCGTCCTGATTTATCCGGTCATGAGGTACTTCTCTTTCTTCACTCTCAAAAAGGTGAAATTAGAGGCGGATGTGGATTTAAAGGCGATCGCTCCTCGCTTGGAGAGAAAGTATATTTAAATACATATATACATTGTAATCTGTATAGAGGTTTTGTGGCTTCAAACTGAGTCAGGCACGGCAAATAGAGAGAGAATAGATTTGATATCGAAAATTACCCTTTTCGCGCCCAATGCTATGTCTGATACTCCATATTCCCCCAGACGGGCATCCCCAAAAGCAAACGATGATACCGGATTTGACTCGGCGGTAGAGTCATTAAAAAAATCTCTTTCAGCCCCAATTGAGCGGTATTTTGCCGCAACAGAGGATGAACAGGATGTCATTGCTTTGATGCTCGCCAATATTCGCGCACCCAGCACCCGGCGCGAATACCAGAAAGATTTGCGGAAATTTTTTGTGGCGATGACTGGTATTGAGCCGAATGTTGATAGCGTGTTGGAGTTTTTGCACCTGACCGAGAAACGGGCGGTGGCGGTGGTGTTGAAATATAAGGCAAAGCTACTGGCTATTGGGTTGAAAGAAGCAACGGTCAACCGTCGCCTCAGCAGCATTAAATCATTGGTGAAGTTTGCCCGCAAGCTAGGTGTGTGTAGCTACACGCTAGAAGATGTAGAGTTGGAAAAGGTAAAAGCGTATCGAGATACTACCGGGGTGGATGCTCAAAGCATCAACAGTGTAATCCAGCTAATTGAGCGCTCAACTGTTCATGGTCAAAGAGATTATGCGCTATTGCGGCTGTTGTGGGAAAATTTACTGCGACGCAATGAGGTGAGTCAATTAAATATAAAAGACTTCGACCCACACGAAAGCAGATTGCGGATTTTGGGAAAAGGGCAAGGTACGAATGATGAATGGGTAAAACTGTCAGTAGCAACAGTTAATGCTATCTGTGATTGGTTGCAAGTTCGGGGCAATATCACCGCCTCCTCACCCCTATTTATCGCCCTTGATAACCGCAGTAAAGGGCATCGCCTCACTGGGGACGGCATCCGCAAAATTGTTGTCAATTATTTTGATGCAGCTGGTGTAAAAAAGTTAATGTCACCCCACCGCATCCGCCACAGTGGGATTACAACTCTTTTGGAAGCAACCCAAGGGGATGTGCGAAAGACGCAAAAAGTCAGCCGTCATGTCAAGCTGGATGTATTAATCCAGTATGACGATAACCGCAAACAAGGTCAGTCAGAAATGACAAATTTGTTGGCAGATATGATTGACTAAATGGATGCGTTAGCCAGGAAGTCACCTCCTGATTTGGCTGGCTACAAAAGCGATAACAGGCTTTGCTCAAATTGTGCGCCAACAACTCCTGAACAACTCCAACAGTGGCTAACTAACTGTTGCAGACAGTAGTAATCTGACTGCTTTTTGGTAGAGGCGATGACCTCCGGTCGGTCGGAGACCATCGCAAGAAAGCGGGCGCACTCATGCGCTCCAAAATGATAGTGTCAAGGTAGTTATCTTTTCGGGATGACACACTCACTCAGTCGTGTCCAGTCCAGATTTACCTAGACATTACCTAGACATGAGCCAAACAGGGAAAAACAAGAAACTGGCATCTTTTAACTGCGACCAAAAGATGTGGGAGCAGTTTATCGCCCGTTGTAAGTCGAAAGGGACGACGGCAACAGCCACGCTGACCCAATTTATCGAACTCTACCTAGATGATCTAGATAACCTTGATGCAATTGGTGGCAATGATTTAGATAAACGCCTCGACTCTAAGATTAAGGCAAGTGTTGAGGAGTACTTGGTTGCTGGTAACAATAGTCACCCCAGTCTTACGAATGAAACGATATTAGCTATTTGCTCACGACTTGATAAGCTCGAGTCACAGTTTTCAAGTGAATCTAGCAACGAAACCGGAGCAATCCATAATCTCGCCGATTTATCAGAAAAAGTGGAGGGGATAACAGCCCGAATGACACAGTTTACTGAGGCGATTATTAAAATTCAAAATCATCTCAATAACCAACAAGGGCGGGGCAAGAAATCGTACTACAACAATTCATCCTTCAAAGGGCATACTCCCCGAATCCAACCGTTGACGGAAGAAGGTTTAGCTTCAAGACTTGGTGTAAGCGTAGAAACTATACGTGAGCAGCGAAATAAGCTGCACCCACCGCTTTTTGTGGCATGGTGCAAGGGGAAGGATAAATGTAAGGATTCAGGTGGCAGGGTATTGACAAAGGGGACGCTTGAGGGAGAATATCACAAATATGAACCAAAACCTGCCGTACTGTTTTAGACCGAGAAAGCTTGAACCAGTTATCAAAAGAAGAACTGGTAAAGATAATTATTGAGCAGGGCAAGGCAATATCTGAGTTACAGAAAACAATCTTAGAACTACACCTTGAAGTAGAACGTTTAAAAGTCAGCCGAGAAATAGAATAGTTCTACCTCGTCGAAACCACCATCTGGGGATATTCTAAAAAAGAGCGAAAACAAAAAAGCATCCCTGGACGAAGAATCGAATCATACCAAAAGAAAACCAGGCGGGCAACCAGGGCATCAGGGAAAAACGCGTAAGGGTTTTGGCAGAGTAGATCGTTATGAAATCTTACGTCCAGAAGATTGTGTTCACTGCGGTCAAAAAGCATTTGCGACTGTGGCAGTAAAAATAGAAAAACAGTCTGTAGCGCAATTAGTAGAACGTCCCATTGAAATAGTGGAATATCAACGCCATACCTGCGTGTGTGAGTGTTGTGGAAATGTACAAACAGCCTCATGGTCGCCAGATATCGTTCCAGGGCAAGATTTAGGAGTTAGATTACAAGCGTTCTTAGGATGGGTAAACAATTATGCACACATGCCTTATGAAAAACAGCAAGAAATGTTGTGGGAATTAGGGCAAGTTGAAATTGGGCTTGGAACATTAGTCGCAACTAATGAACGAATCCAACAAGCGATTGAACCGAGCATTATTGAGTTAAGTAGTTGGGTAAAGCAGACACAACCGAATGTTCATGTGGATGAAACACCTTGGTCAGTTAAAGGAGTCAAAGAATGGTTGTGGGTAGTTGCCAATTCTGATTTCTGCCTGTTTACTGCGGCTGACACTCGTTCACGATCCGAATTAGAAACAATTTTAGGAACTGAGTATGCAGGGGTACTCAGCAGCGATGATTTTAGCGTTTACAACGGCTATCCAGCTTTTGCCCAGCAGAAATGTTTGGCTCATCTACGCCGACACTTCAAAAAACTAATTATTCTTCCAGGTCTTCACAACCAAGCTATTGGCGAAGCTTTTGTTGATTTAATTGATGAAGCTTTTAGGAATTATGCTCGATGGTTTGAGACTCTTGACTCCACCAGTTACAACGATTGGGTCAATCAATTCAAATCTAAATTGTATTCCTCACTCCATCAGTGGCTTGATCTTGCAGGAGCTACGGCCGGTAACCTTTTACGCTCTTTGCGTGATAAAGCAATTCAATGGTGGTATTTCCTTGACTACCCTGAAATTCCTCCTGATAACAATCAGGCTGAACGATCGCTGCGTTTGGCTGTGACGAAACGTAAAGTAAGTGGTGGCTCCCGTTCAATGGACAGGTTTAGACACACTGCCCATCTGTTAACAGTGGTACAAACCTGTCGTCGTCAAGGTAGGTCTGTGATTGACTTTTTTGCACAAGCACTGCTGGCTAATTCTAATAATTATCTGTCTCGCCCATCTCTGCTTCCTAAATATTAGACCTGAATCCTTACCTTAAAACTAATACTCGTAGCCATGTGATTCTGTTTTCTAGCGACCTAGAGCTATCATTTGAAAAAATAATTGACTATTATAAGCTGCGCTTTCAAATTGAGTTTAACTTTCGAGATGCCAAGCAGTTTTGGGGATTAGAGGATTTTATGAATCTGAGCCAAACTGCGGTGACTAATGCTGCTAATCTAGCATTTTTTCTGGTTAATTTATCCCATTATCTTCTTGCTGATTTCCGTCAACATAATCCTGGCTCCGGTATTATTGACCTTAAAGCATATTATCGTGGCTTTCGATATGTTCGTGAAATGCTAAAAATGCTTCCCGATATCCCTGAGCCTATTTTATTAACCCAGATTTTTGCCAAGCTTACTTCTTTAGGACGTATTCATCCCGTTTCTACAGGCATTGAACCCTCTTAATTTGGCAACGGTATTGTTACGTTGGTATTGCAAAACTCCTAATGGTGGCAAGGGGGTAAAACCTATATATCCATAGCTGAACTAATAAGAATTTAGCAAGAAAAGGTGCAACTTGTTTGTTACCAATGGTTCAAGGATAGGGAGTAGGATAGCAGTTTATTTAGTTGATATTTTAGGCAATTGATGATAGTGCAATAGAAAAAAATAGTGATATAGGAACCATATTTGATTTTTGAAAAAAACTCAGTACACTTATACTCCCTTCTTCTCTATTCCCTGTTTCCTTCCTACGCAAGTAATTTCAAAAATCAAATCGGGCTGCTATATCAGAATGTAATAAGCAATGATGTGTCAGCTTTTTCAAGGCAATCCAAATATTATCTCATCATTTAAAGTATCTGATTTTTTAAGTAAATACCCGGTTATAGAACTTGTAATAAAAGAGCAAAAATAGCCTATGAACATTACTACTATCCTTGACCAAATTGACATGGGCAGTATTGCCCTACCAGAATTCCAACGGGGTTACGTTTGGAATCGCGATCAAGTGCGCGGTTTAATGAATTCACTATATCGCAGGCATCCCATCGGTAGCTTATTAGTGTGGGAAACTAAAACTGAACAAGCAATTGACCATGCTCGTGGCGATGGGAAGCTTTCTACGGGTTCAGTTAAACTGCTACTAGATGGGCAACAGCGCATCACCTCCTTCTATGGGATCGTGCGGGGCAAACCGCCTCAGTTTTTTGATGGCAATGTGGAAGCTTTCACTGGTTTGCATTTTCACTTGGAGGAAGAAATATTTGAATTTTACGCTCCCCTGAAAATGAAGGAGAACCCTTTGTGGGTGAATGTCACTGAATTGATGCAACAAGGTGTAGGAATTTTTATTCAGCGGTTACTAAAAGTTTCAGAACTGGCTCCTAAATTGACCACTTACATTAATAGTTTGAATAAGCTTGAAGGCATTAAAAATATCAATTTGCATATTGAAGAAGTCAGTGGTGAAGATAAAACAGTTGATGTAGTTGTGGAAATTTTCAACACTGTCAACAGTGGAGGAACCAAGCTATCTAAAGGTGATTTAGCACTAGCAAAAATTTGCGCTCAATGGCCTGATGCTCGCAACGAACTCAAAGCACGCCTCACAAAATGGAAAAAAGCAGGGTTTGAGTTTCGTTTGGAGTGGTTGCTCCGGTGCATCAATGCAGTTATCACCGGAGAGGCAATGTTTTCCGCACTCAAAGATGTCAAGACTGTGACATTTCAGGACGGGCTATACAAGGCAGAAAAAGCTATTGATACGCTGCTCAACCTGATTTCTGGTCGGCTTGGACTCGACCACAATCGCGTACTGGGCGGCATTTACGCCTTTCCTGTCATGGTGCGCTACCTTGTTGGGCGTGGCGGACATCTTAGAGATCACAAAGAACGCGACAAGTTATTGTACTGGTATGTACATACTTTACTGTGGGGACGGTACGCAGGTTCAACTGAGAGTGTTTTAACCCAAGATTTACACGTATTGGAATCTGAAGATAACCCGCTAGACCAACTCATCGCCAACCTACGACAAAATCGCGGGGACTTGGAAATCAAAGCTATTGACTTTCAAGGCTGGGGTATGGGAGCAAGGTTTTACCCGTTACTTTATATGCTTACCCGCGTGCATCAAGTACAAGATTGGGATAGTGGCATTGAACTATCCAAACATCTTCTAGGTAAGCACAGCTGCTTACAAGTTCATCATATTTTCCCCAAGTCGCTACTTTACAAAGGCGGATACCCAAAATCCGAAGTGAATGCGATCGCTAACCTCACTTTTCTAACCCAAGAAACCAACCTTAAAGTCTCAAACCGACACCCTTCGGAGTATTTTGAGGCATTCGAGCAAATCCAACCCGATGCGATCGCAACGCACTGGATACCGATGGAACGCAGTTTGTGGCAAATTGAAAACTACCATTATTTCTTAGCTGCACGTCGTGAACTTTTAGCTCAAGCTGCCAATAGCTTTTTGAATAGTCTATTAGCTGGGGATATTCCAGAACCAAAAGTGACAGATTCAATCTTAGAGCAAGAAGTCGCCGAAATCTCTACTGCGGTTGTACCACTGACTGACGAAAAAGTTATAGAAGAATGTAATGTATGGGTACAGAAGCAGGGATTGCCGATTGGTGAATTGATGTACGAAATTACTGATTCCACAGGAACAGTGAGTGCAGTACTTGATTTAGCGTGGCCCGATGGCTTGCAGTCAGGGAAAAGTCAACCAATTGCCCTGTTAATTGATGCAGATAAGGAAATAGAATCAGCTGCAAATCGTCTTGGTTATCGCTATTTTACGGACATAGACACATTCAAAAGCTATGTTATCCAAGAGGTTTTAGCTATTGATTTTCCGACAGTGGACGATTATAAGCAAGCTTTTGTAGCCATCAGCAGCCAACTGACGGATAGCCATAAACTTATGCTCAAAGCTCACTATTATGCACTTGGACAAACTATCACTGCAACTGGGTTATCACAGGCAGCTGAATATGAGCATTTTGGTGGTGCAAATCTCCAATACGCCAGAATAGCAGAACTGCTTGCAAATTACTTAAACTATTTGCCACCTGAACGTGACGACAATGGTAAACCGTTCTGGTCACTAATGTTGGCTTCTGGTTATTGGAAAACTCTGGAAGATACCGAAACTACTACTCAACGAGAATGGCACTGGCAATTACGTCCGCAGGTTAGTCAAGCTTTAGAGGATTTAGGTTGGGTATAAACCAGATATAAATCCTTCAGCGATCGCAGAAATTATCTAATCTTCTGAAAATATCAGTAATTAGGTTAATATCGGTGAACGAATACCAACAAAGTAACGAATTAAAAAAGATTTTTGTCATTATCAGAAAATTCCAAAGGGAAATATGATTAAACGCTTAAAAGGATTCTTTTTGACTGCAATTATGACTGCTTCCTTGATTGGAGCAACTGCTACTCATGCAAAAGCAGATACTTACCGTGCTGGAGAATTTACCATTACTTTGGATGATGGGGAAAATGGCAAAACCTACAGAGGTTGTGATGTTCAGGGTAAATGTATCGACTTAGACTACGGAACATCCTGGCGTGATAACGGCTATCGAGGTATTACTTGGGAAAATGGCGATTATACTTATTCAGTTTCCTGGCGTGAAAATGCCAATGAAGGAATGTATTTGAATATTTATAACAAAGATAAGCAGATATTACGCCGTCAACTAGTAGCAATCACAGAAAATGTAGCGACTCTGAAGTGGGCAACTTATTGTGATGTAGTGAATATTAAATCTGGGCAACTGGCACTTCGTGATAGTCCGAATGGACAATCTAGGGCAGGTCTTAATAATGGTAATAATGTTTTATTGAAGGAACAAGAAGGTATATGGGCTTATGTAAGTGTAATTCAAGGCCCCAATACTAGAGTTAATGGTTTGTCAGGATGGGTTAATTCAAATTATCTACATTGCACCAAAGAACCAATTGATTAGCCAACATTACCCTCTATTCATAAATGATTGCTCTTCAGTTTTTAAATTGGTGGGTGTAGTGGAAGTTAATTTTCACTTAAAAATGATTTGAAAAGCAATATCTCTCGCTGACTGCTTCAACACTTGCAGATAAGCAACAGCATCATCCCGTCGGCGGAATCTTTTCACAACAATATTTTCTTGATTGGGAATATCACGGACAATACACCACGGTTTTAATTGCTCAGAATAAGTCATATTTTCCTTCTTAAAAATGCTGTAAAATAACCATGCTATGTGCTTTTAAATCGCCAAATTTTACCTTAAACGAGGAGGTATACTCAAAGACAGGTCAAATTGATATTGACAATTAGACTTATGTGTGTATTAGATTTATTGGACAGATATATAGCGTTCCGACTGGAATTTTGAAAGTATACTGAGTCTGAAAACCTTGCAGGGCAAAGCTTTTGTTTTAAAAACCTTTCAGTAATCAAACCGGATTGCTATATGTAGAAGAGAAATGTTATTCATATCAAGGCGAATGAGTCAGACATAGCAATTGCCAAAGTTGTTCGGGAACTTCTTCAAAATGTTCCAGTAAAAAGTCCATGAATGCCAAATGCCGTAAATCATTAGGCTGAGGATAGCGTCTAAATTTACCTTGCTTAAACCAACCTCTGACCGTAGAATCGGAACGACAGCATATTAAGGCAATTTGTTCATAACTCACATCCCATTTGGCATAAAATTCTTCTGGTTTCATACCAAATTCCCAGTGACTGTAGAGTGAAATTAGATGAATTTCTCTTGCCCCTAAAATCCGGGGATTAGACATTAATGCACCTCAAATATGTAAATATTAAAACTCATTTTTTACATCAGGTATTTGTTAGTCACAGAGTTTATAGACACACCAATAAAACCCAATTAAGCGGGTTTTAAACTCTTGATTCACTCTAAATCTGCGTAAGCAGATATAGTTAAAATAGTTCCGTTATTTATAATGGCTAGAATACCGATTCAGGAATAGCCAGAAATAGTGGATAGGGTGTAATACGCTTGGGTTAAGCCTTTTTTCTCCCCCTGCTCAAGAACAGCCCGCCCCAACAGATAAATGTCCTTAACTAAACGGTATTGAGATAGGGCGGGGATAGTGCTTCGGATCAAAAACGAAACGCCCTCTAACCACATTTTGCACGAGCTATACTGTGAGGAGGGCAGTTGAGTTTTTGACAAATCTTCTCAGAATAGCTTGACTGCAAATCTAACTTCAGTCGTACTCGGCAAGTTGGGATAGTTCACCAGCTATTTGATGTTTTAATATCTAGAACAACTGGAATAGGACTGAGAAACTTTTGGGCAGCAGCAACCATACAATTGTGTAATATATTGCTAACTTGCTCAACTTCAGTCTCTGGACATTCCAGTACAATTTCATCATGTCTTACACAGATGAGTTTTGTTCTGAATTTAGCTAATGGAATTGAAAGTTTTACCATAGCTAATTTGTTGATATCGGCATTTAAACCTTGTACTGGATGGTTAAATAGCTCTGATAGTCGGGGCTTGTTTACCCATCTCCGTCGTCTATTTGCTAGTGTACGACTTTCCTTAATGCCTTGGATGTATTTACGTTTGATGTTTTTATGCCACCTAGCTATTCCAGGATAAGCTTCAAAGAATCGTTGACTGAAAGCTTTTGCTTGCTCTAATGTCATTGCCACCCCATATTTTACTTGGGCGTAAATTTGGAGTTTGGCAGCGCCCATACCGAAAATCAATCCAAAGTTTATTGCTTTTGCTAATCTGCGGTCTTCTTCAGTCACTTCATTGATATATTTTCCAGTTACTAGAGATGCTGTTAATCGATGTAAGTCAGCCCCTTGACGATAGACTTGGCACATCTTTGTATCACCACTAAGCCGAGCCATAATTCGTAGTTCAATTTGGGAGTAATCGGCTTTGATAATTTTATAGCCAGGGGCAGCAATGAAACAGCTACGGGCAGCTTCATCACGAGGAATATTTTGTAGAGGTGGTTTGCGGCAAGAAAATCTACCGGATTTTGCCCCTAATTGATAATAGTTGGGATGAATTCTCCCAGTTTTGGGGTGGATATGCTGGGGTAGTTTCTCGGTAAAAGTGCCGATAATTTTGGATAGACGGCGGTAATCTAGCAATGCTTAAATTATGGGATACTGTGCAGCTAAAGAAACTAATTTACTTTGATTAGTTGAGTTTATTTTAATACCAATAGCTTGTAGAGCAGCCAAAACTTGCTGAGGTGAATTTGGGTTTACTGCATCTGTCAGTTCTGGCAGCAATGACATCTGAGAACTAGCAATACGGAGTTGCTTGAGTTGGCTTAAAGCATCTGTTTTTTCAGCTTCTAGTTTTGCACCCAGTATCTGCCATCGAGACAAGTCAAATAGCATCCCGTTAAGTTCCATTTGAGCTACAACAGGCATACACTGAAATTCCAGTCGGGCAATTTTGAGTAACTTTGCCTGTTTTAACTTGTTGAGGAGAATTGAGTAAAGGTCAAGCAATATGGCAGCATCTACGGCAGCATAGTGCAATTGAACCGATTTAAGAGGTTTACACCAATCGCTGATTTGTTGAGTTTTATCTAGTTGAAGGTGTAGTAGCTTTTTAGCTATATTTTGTAAGGATGAGCTTGTTTTTAATCCTGCGGTTAGAACTTTATAAGCAAGTTGGGTATCAAAGAATTTACCGGAGGGTTGAAGTCCTGCGAGTGTGAGAAATTGCCAGTCGAACTTGGCATTATGAGCAATTTTGAGAGCAGAGTTACTAAGGAGTTGTTTTAAAAGTGAGCGATCGCTTTTGGGAATAGCTGGTAAATCAATTAGCACTACCGGATGGTTTGGTGCAGCTATTTGAATCAGTCTAATAGAATCAGTTAGAGGGTCAAGTCCTGTTGTTTCACAATCTATGGCTAAAACTTCTGCCTGAAACAGAGGTTGGAGAGCATAATTAAGAGTTGAAACATTGGAAACGATAGTATATTCTGGAGTATAAATCCTGGGATTATTTGTATTTATTAAGCTTGCATTCATAATGAATTTAATTTGAATTTCTCACCTAGAAGCGATAGCTTGTATATGTACCAACTTCAAAATATTTAGTTTTATACAAAGATTTAAAAACCTATTAAAGAGAGGTAATATTATAGCGGTGTGCAGTTGAGGGAGATACAAAAGCTTTGCTGGAAAGATTGTACAGCAAGTACTTTTGTCTTCTCATCCGAGCGATAACCGCCATATCGATATTCCTCTCTTTCTATGATTAACTGACTTTACGTTTACCTGTTTTTGCAATGTTAGAATGCTGAATATTCTCTCGAACAGATGTAAAAGCAGTAGGAGCCAATTCTCTGATAATAGGTGTGACAATTTCTGGTGCCAGTTCTAAACGATGCTTAATCTGTGCTTGCAACCAGGCTAAAGGAACACTTTTACTGTTAACTTTTTGTTTGATAATTAAGTCAGGATTGGATTTTGAAGCTTTTTTTATGGCAGTGGCAATTTTTCTGGCTGTCCGTAAATCAATTTTGTCTACATCAATGCTAACAAAGTTGTTTGGTTGAGGTTCTGGTTTTGATGTAATACGGTTAGTTGATTGATTTTGATTTTCCAAGTTGAGAGATTTCTTAATATCACTAGATTCAATGTGTGATTGTTCAGATGTGGTGTTGTTGGTATAGTATTCGATGTTGAGTGTAAATTTCTGCCACAGATGGACTATTCCCACAACGAAATCAACGACCATTACAATGGTATATAAGGCTGTAATTCCAATGATGAGATGATTTAAAATCTCTTGAATTTCTTGAGTATTCATGATGACTAACTTGAAAATTTATGTTCATAATTAAAGAAGCGATCGCTTCCATTTAACAGAAAAATCCTCAGATGAAAATTTGAATGACTGAGGATTTATTGAAAATTTAGAACAAGCTAATTTGCACAGTTGAATTTGATAAAGGTTTAGGAGTTGGAGTGCTTTGGGTCGAGTCTAAGTTAGGCTTGGCAGTGACATGACGCTTACCCCATCCCTCTTGTGCTGCGTGTTTAACTATGCTGCGTCGAATTGACCTGCTAAGATAGTTGAATTCATTTTTTACCTGATTCAAATGAATGATGCGATTATTGCTGGCATTGTTCATAGCACCATCACCTATAAATTCATAAAAACTCTTGCAACCCTTTGGTAATTTATTGTATTTGGTTAAAACTTCATTACCTACCCAAAGATAAAGGTCAGCGTAGTCCCTATGCAGAGGTGCTTCGTAAGTTGCTGGCATCATGTAGGTAAGAACTTCTGTGGCTGTGCTGGAAACACCAACCTGATCCTGTTCGTATTCAGTGAAGATAAGTTCCAATCGATCCTGAATACAAGCAAACTTCAGCCATTGGGGAATCGTATCACTCCAAGGACTGCGATGAATTACCAATGGCCCTGCAAGGTAGCGAACATGGTGTAGGGAAAATTCAGCTATTTCTAAAAGACTTGCTAATAATTCTTTTGGTGTATTTAAACTTGCCAGAACTTGCAGCATTTTTCGGGTATTGTCTGGCAGTTTGGTACTATTACCATTACTAATTTCTGCCATTACTTCTGGTGAAATTAAATTCATTTGCTCTATTTGTCATCTCGATATGAGCGCATCACCAAAAATAGCCAATCGGCTAAAAAATTAATGTCCAATAGGTGAATGCTGATACTAGATAAATCTTTTTATGCTGGCATTGATACAGCTTTTTTAGGTAATGCCAATGAATAACGAACCTACAATTAACCAAAATCTTGATACTGACGACAGTAGTAATTATCAGTCTGGCAGTGGCTATCAATCTGGAGGTTACGGTGTTGAGCAATTAAGTTCTGGAGATAGTAGTAATCCCTTGCAAACAGACCAATTTAGGGATGGTTATCAAGAGAATATTTTTGAAATCAATCTTGGGGATACACCTTACACTGAATCGGCTGCTAATCCCAATCCCCAATTACCAGGATATGGCTCTGGCTCCGGTTACAAGTCTAAGAAAAGTCAACAGTCAGCAGAAGAGGAGCTAGAGTTATAAGTCATATTTTCACTCTCTTACTACACCCCATAAGCAACAAGTAATTGGGTTTTTATTCAATAAATTACTTTGCTTATTGGGGTATAGTTGCTGTCATTTTTAAAGCTGGAATTATGAACATCCCAAAAGCATGGATATCTCTTCTGGTTGTCATTACTTGTATTATTTATAGCATTGCTGCACAAGCTACAATCAACACATTTGGTGATGGCAATTTACCGACTCGAATTGTAGAAGTTGCAAATCCTCAGTCTCGACTACCTGCTACTAAAGTTTTGCTCCCAGACTGGAGCCGCATTTCTCTGGCCCAGCTACCAGGTATCAGTCAATCCGGTGCAATTGATGGCAGTGCCTACAGTCAAACACTGGGTTATGACCTGAGTCGCACTTGGAATGTGGGTATGACTCCTGACCAATATTTGAAGTTAGGAGATATCAGTGAAGCATTACAGGCAGAGGAGTTTTCTTTGCAGGCGATCGCTCTGGGCACACAACCAGAAGCGAACACAGACATTAACAGTATAGATTTAAACAAAATTGCCTTGAGTGAATTTCCCCTGATTGGGGAGCAGACATTGAGCCATCTAGCTCAGGTTGTTCCAGAATTGGCTAATACACAAGTAAACAATATTACACCTGTTGCAACCTTACTAAAATCTCACTTAATTGCCGCATCTAATTTAACACTAGCTCAGGTACTAACACAGTATGAAGTTGGGCAAATGAAGCTGGGAGAAATCGACTTGTCAAAGTTTTCTATTTCTTCAATTCCTAACTTAGATGCAGTACAGCTACAACAATTTACAGGTTGGATGAATAGCAATGTTTCGGATATTCCTGGTTTGGGACAAGTACCTTTAGGAGCAATGCCTAATCCCATCACTGAAATTGGTAGCTTGGTAATGCGGATTGATGTAGTTTATGGGCCAACAGAAAACCGCCGTAACAATACGATTTCTGGTTCAGACGTGCAAGGGTTTTCTGTGCCTTGTACCCAAAAAGACTGCGCTTATTTAGAACTGGATGATTTGGAGAATACAGGTCGTAGCGATCGCAGTAAGTTAGAAGGAAAGCAGTGGATTTCTGGTAAATACCAAGAAGTCGAGGGCGGGCGGGGTATCCTGAAAGCAGTGAATAACGGTCGGGAACCAACAGGAAGGCTACCGTTTGGTAAAGCTTTTAAGGTGGTGATAATGGAGCCGGATGAAACTACTGATACGGTAGATACGGCGTTGTTCTTTCGGTTCTGTGCTTGGCGAATGGGTTGTACACCTTATTTTATCGGGCCTGTTCCTTTTTTCAGCTACAAGGTTAACTCCCTGATATTTGTAGGCAATTTGAGTGAACAGAGGACAAATACTACGTCTTTACCAACTGGAGCGACAAGAGAGCCTAAAGCTAGCACTACCAACGGTACTGGAGTAAGAGAGAAGATTAATCCATGCACGTTTAGTAGTGCTAGTCAATCGATAACAGATCAATCATTCTCCGGTATTGATTTGCGATCGCTCTCAAATGCAATTGCGGAAATTGAGAGCGCTGGTAGCGGGGATTACAAAGCCATTGGCGTATATACCTGTGCGGATGGGGGTTTAAATTGTGGTCGCGCTCTCGGTCGCTACCAGTTCATGAGTTATAACCCCTATGCAGTGCAGTTAATTGCTGCCAAGCCTGGAGGTCAAGAGTTTCTGAGTCAAGTGGAGCAAGGGCATCAACCAATAGAGGCTGAACTATTTGAGTTTTTTCCTCCAGCTGACCAAGATAGGGCGTTTATGGCTGATATGGCTAACAAAATTCAAGTGACACAAGAGCAAATCGATCCGGCTACAGGACAGCCATTTACGGGCGATCGCCTAATTGAACGAGTGGCTCAAAAGCATTTTGGTGGTGATTACAGCAAAGTTGATGGAAATGGCTCAGATGCCCTCAGTCGCCTCAGTCTCAAAGATTACGGCAAAACTGCTTTAGCTAGTTATCGCAACAGTAATAGCGATAATGGAACGCTGACCTGTTCTCCTAATGTAAACTCTAGCTACATCAGCACTGCTAAAAATACTGAAAATGGGAGGTAGAGTATGGCAGATTTATCTAAAACTTCTATTACTTCACCCCACGAGATAAAAGAAATACTGGATACTGAGTTGCATTCAAAAATACACCTTGGGCAAACAGGGGAAGGAAAGGGAGTTTATTCTGACTCCGCCTCCTCTACTCAGTCTCAACCACTGAAGACAACTGCATATCAATTACCAGCACCTTCTATGAGGGTACGCTACTGGGTTCATTGGTTTCGCATTGGTTTGGGCATCTTTTTGTTGCTGTCGATTCTCATGAGCTTAGGGGGCTGTAGCTTAAATGCGGCAACCGTTACTTGGAACAAAGCTGCTAATGTTGTGCCTGCTTCAGTAATTGAACAGGTGATTGTAGAAAATACAGAGTTAAATTCCAAAGTATCTGCTAAAAATATACTGGCTTGGAGTGTGCAAGGAAAAGACGGCAGGTTCGCAGTTTTCAACTTGAATACGCCTGATGTCTGTGGTGCTTTGGGATGTCTGTATACTGGTTACTGGCTCAGAAAGGACAAACCAATTACTCAGGTATTCTTGAGTTACTTGAATCCCAATCTGCCACCAGGTAAACATTTGTTGTCAGTGGGAGAGAACCGAGGTCAGGCATTACCGTGCATTAAAGTACTGCAAACTGAGCAAGAGCAGCTACGCCAATTGAATTTTTGTTTCAATGGCACTGGCTATCAACTTGCTGATAGTCAGCTTTTTACTACTGGTAAAAAATCCCAAATTTGATAAATCGAAATCTAGAAGAAAACTCTGCCATAGTCTTCTTGACTACGGCAGGGTATTTTCATGTGACATACTCTCATTGACGCTATAGTTGCATTGGACTATTCCTCATCATCTAGTTCATCGTCTTCCTCCTCAAAATCATCATCGTCTAACTCAGCTTCCAAATCGTCGGTTTCATCGAGGAAGTCGTCATCGTCAATAAGTTGAATTTTCCGAGGTGGCTTGGTCGCTGGTTTGGATTTCCGAACGCTTTGAGTTTTATTCCTATTCTTATTTGGTGGCAATACTTCCACGTCTACAGATACCGATTCTCCTGGCAAAGCAGGTAGGGATTGAGGTTCATTAAAACCAGCGATCGCATCATGTTGTTGCCAAATGAGGGCTTTAGCTGTGGGCTGACCCAAATAAAATTGAGACAGATTTTCAACGGTGGGTTTGGTGTAATCTACAGTCTTACAACAGTCGTGTTTATTCTTACCTTCGCCCTCTTTGACAGCTTTGAACTCGACTGACAGCACACCTAAGCTACGCCACCTATCGTTTTTGCCGCTAAATGGCACTTGGAAATAGTCAGCAAAGGTTTTCTCCAAAGAACGGTAAAACTCCTCACGCACTGACTTAAAACTCCAGAGAGCTACATTCTTAAAGCGGACAACGACAGGAGTAGTATGCAGGGGTTGATTATCCTCATCTAGAAACACTAGTGCATGTTCTGAACACACATCCATTGTTTTCTTGTCAAGGTTATGCTTGTATTCATCATAAAGCCCAACAAAAGAACCACCTAAGTCTTCAACATCTGACTTATAACGGATATATTCTGGTACAAAAGCTAAAACTAATAACCGTGCTTGAGTA
This sequence comes from Nostoc edaphicum CCNP1411, assembly GCF_014023275.1. Lineage (NCBI taxonomy): Bacteria > Bacillati > Cyanobacteriota > Cyanophyceae > Nostocales > Nostocaceae > Nostoc > Nostoc edaphicum. The sequence goes on along the minus strand of NZ_CP054695.1, from coordinate 53,073 downwards.
ATTAAGAGTCCAGTAACATCTTCAGTTAGGGTGACAATAGTTAGGTCGTTTTCATCAGGCATATCAAGCCAGCCAGCCTTTTCTAACTGGTCTTCTGGAATTAGAAGTCCGGCGGGTTTGTCATTAACGACAATGCCGTAAGGCAGTAACGGTCGTCTAACTTGGTTATAACTGTCGCTGAGAAGTTCTGGGTCAATATCGTCAATATCAAGGTCTGACAATTGAGTGTTAGGAGCTTTCTTATTGGCTGCTTGAGTTTTGGTATTAGCTTTGGGATTAGAAGCAGCAGTTTTGGCAGTAGATTGATTGGAGCGATTAGAGTTGTTTGAAACCCTAGATTTAACCATTGGACTACATAAATATGATTGCCCAACGCATGAGGCGTTAGCCTCAAAACTTATTTACCAATCGTTGTTTATGAGGCAATTACTCTCCACCACAGATTGAAATTACGCCATCAAATAAAGTATCTTGAATGCTAATTTACAAACTAGCGAAAATATAGATGAGGATGAAAGGAGGTTAATCATGAAATTATCACCACTATATATACAGTGGGAGCAAGAGGCTCAAAAGCAAGGGCAACGGATGGTTGTAGAAAATTTACTAACAGTTCGATTTGGTAGGCTGGATGAACAATTAGCCACAATTATTCAGCCTATTCTAGAGTTACCTTCACGCATCGTATGCTTCTTTACTGTTGCAGTTATCGAATCTCTCACGTGAGGATTTCTTGGCGAAGTTTAACAGCAATCATTCATAAAGATGTCCTGTATCTGAAACTCCTCTAGAAATAGAGTTTCTAACACCTCTAAAAAAAATGTCCAAAAGGTCAATACCCTAGCTTTAACTTGGTAGCTAAAATTTCTGCTAAATGCCTACTTAACTGCTATGAACATTTACCAGAAAAATCTACCACACAACCAGATCACTGCTAACTCGACATTAATTGAAGTCTCATCCTTCCAAGCACCTCTGGCTAGCATTGACTTTGGCAAGTTGTTTCAACAGTATAACAATCCCCAAGGTTGGATGATGGTAGGTGGAATACTGTTCGTTATACTGTTGTTGCAAATCAGTGGTACTGGTAAGGGAAAAATCACCACTGGTAAAGTCTCCGGTATCAGCGAGAAACTAGCAGCAACTAACCTAGCACTCAAGCAAATCAAGGAGCATAAACACAATAAAGTTACCCTGTGGTCTGGTACTCCTCGCTATTGGGTAAAAGGTAAATGGCGGGGGTTGCTGGCTAACATACAAACTATGCTTGGTGCATCTCCTACAGTTTGGTTTCCCAATGCCGAAAGGGGAACACTGGTAATAGGTGCGCCTGGGTCTGGTAAAACCTACTCAACCATAGACCGGATGTTAGAAAGTGCGATGCAGCAAGGTTTTCCGATTTTACTCTACGACAAGAAGGGCGACCAACTACGACTCCATGCACCCCTAGCTGCACGTTATGGCTATAAAGTACGAGTATTTGCCCCCGGTGAACCCTTTAGCGGTGTGATCAATCCTTTGGATTACATGCGTGATGCACGCGATGGGGTAATGGCGGGGGAAATTGGACAAGTGATTAACCGCAATGCTTCCAGTGGTGGTAAAAGTGATGAGTTCTTTGCTAAAGCCGGGGACTTGTTAGCTAAGGCGCTTTTACAGTTAGTTAAGGGTTCACCTTACCCAGATATGGCGATGCTTTATGCGGTGCTGCGGTTGCCAAAACTGGTGCAACGTCTTGACCATGCAGTACAGTCCAAAAGGTTGGATGAATGGGTAGCGACTTCGTTTATTCAATTTTTGAGTGCCAAGGATGCAGAGAAGACTATTTCTGGGATTTTGACCACAGCAGCAGGTACTTTCTCATCTTTCATCCAAGCTGATTTGCTGAGGGCATTTATAGGGAAATCGGACATTCCCACTAAGCTTGAAGGTAGAGAGATGGTGGTGTTCAAGCTAGATGATGAACGTCGTAGTGTGGTTGGGCCTCTGCTGGCGGCTGCAATGCACTTGATGATTGTTGGTAATTTAAGCCGTCCCCGCAAAGACCCGTTGATTATTTCTTTGGATGAATTACCATCAATTAAGCTAGACCGCTTACCGCAGTGGATTAATGAATATCGTTCCAATGGTGCCTGCTTTATTCTGGGTATCCAAAGTTTAGAGCAACTTTACGATATTTATGGAGATAAAATGGGGAGTGCGATCGCTTCTGCTTGTAGTACCCATGTTCTGTTTAATCCTGGGAACTACAAAACGGCTGAGGATTACTCAAAGCGTTACGGTGAGAAGGAAGTGCTGATTAAAAATCGTACCACAGGGCGATCGCTTGGCGGACAAATGAGCCGTTCAATTAGCTGGAGTGAGAATTTGCAAAAAATGCCTGTAATCAGTGCTGACGAAATTTTGAAATTTCCTCAAGGTAAGTGCGTAATTACCAGTCCTGGTTACAGTTCCGAAGGACAAGCTTCTATTCCCTATCCTTTAATTATTCCTGTGTCCAAAGCGGATGAAAAACGGGCGCATGATAGTGAAGCTCTTTGGGATACACAAGTTAAACCTGCTTTAGAAAGTCAGGTTATAATTCCTGATATTAAAACGTTAACACAAGCATTACATGAACGGATTGAGTCAGCAGCGCGGATGTTGCCATTACCAGAGGAAGATGTAGCACCTGCACAGGAGTCTAGTAGCAGTGAAACTGATGTTTTAGAAAATTTCCCAGCACGAGTTTATCAAACACCCGGATTGCAAGGATAAAAGGCTGGTAGCTTTTAAGAAGCGAAATATTGTTGGATATATTGTTGCTCACTGCGTAGAATATTCAGTGTTTGCTGGTAGATTTTGGCAGCCTTTCTTCGCTTTTTTAGGTTGTGTTTACCCCGTTTAAGTAAGTTTATAAGGTGTTGCATCTGTAATTTTCCAGAGCATTCTAGAGTTACCAATGGTTGCAGACCTAAAAAGTGCAAGTTATACGCGCGATAGCTTACTATTTCAGAAATAGGCAAATGTATTGAAATCAAAATTTTACAAATTATCCCTCTTCTGTCACTCTCCGAAAACATTTGCCTTTTCTAAAATCTAGAGCTTTTGTATAACAAGCGATTGCGCGATTATTTTCTAATAACAAATACAAGTCCTATTTTTTTCTAATAGTATAGCTTGTATTGATTGCCTCATGAGGCTTCTAGCGATCACTTTCCCGGAAAGTGACAGAAGAGGGTTATAGCGTTTCCCAGTCTAATGAAGTACACTAATTAAAATAAATCAGTGTATCTACTCAAGGGTAAAAATGAAACCATATTCCCTCGACTTTCGCAAAAAAATATTTGATACATACTTGTCAGGTGGAATATCACAACGTCAATTAGCAAACAAATTTTGTGTCAGTTTAGGTTTTATTGAGAAATTACTAAAGCAATATAGAGAAACAGCAAGTATCGCTCCTAAAGTTAGGACAAAACAAACTCCTCCGAAGCTCAATGAAGAACAAATTAAGATTCTTGAAGAAATAGTTGAAGCTAAGAATGATGCTACCTTGAAAGAAATTCGCTCAGAACTCAAAGAAAAAACAGGAATAACAATCGGTATCTCTACGGTAGACAGGATGTTACAGAGGATAGAAATAAGCCTAAAAAAAAACATTGCACGCCGCAGAAAAAGAGACTGAAAGAGTTCAATTATTAAGAGTACAGTTCTGGCTTCAACTTCATGGGATACCGACGGAAAACCTTGTATTTCTTGACGAAGCAGGAGCTAATCTATCTTTAATAAGACACTCCGCTCGTTCTAAAAAAGGTAAAAGAGCGAATGGCTCACGACCTCAAAAACGCTGTAAAAATGTCTCCATAATTGGAGCGCTTGCTCTCAAAGGTGTGATTAGTCAATATAGTATTTTAGGAGCATATGACGGGCTGACATTTGAGGCTTATATCTCTCAAAAATTAGTTCCAAAGCTGTGGGAAGGCGCTTATGTAATCATGGATAATTGTTCAATTCACAAAGGTGGAGACATTGAGAAAATAATCGAATCTGCTGGAGCTAAATTGATTTATTTGCCACCATATTCTCCTGATTTTTCACCAATTGAAAACTGTTGGTCAAAAATTAAAAATTTACTACGTTCTATTGGAGCTAGAAGTTATCCAGACTTAGCAAAAGCGATTGAAAGTGCTTTTAATCAAGTCTCGTTAAATGATATTTATAACTGGTTTACCCATTCTTGTTACTGTACTTCACCAGATTAAGAAACGCTATAATGCTGAATCTTAGCAAGACAATATCACCTTTTACCCTTGACTTTTTTCAATGCTGCTTGTCGTACTTCTGCATTGAGCAAATAACCAAAACCCACCTTTTCTAAACGCAGCACAAATTCCTCTCGTGTATTGCCCAATTTACTAGCTGTAGCATCCAAATTCCAATTATGGTTCGCTAACTGACTCAGCAAATAAACTCGGCGAGTCTGCATTCCTGATAAGCGATAAGTTTTCAAATACTCCAATTCACCATTCTCTCGAATAATCGCTTCCCCAATATGATTTTCTTCGTTGGGGTTGAGGTCAGTAATAAATCGTTGTAACATAAACGAACCAGCAGTATAGACTTTTTGGGAAATTAACTTGCGTCCTAACAGTCCCTCGGCCATGAAACCCTGAAACGACGCCCAATCTGAACGCATATTTTGTACTGCTGCTCTCAAAGCTGTTAAATCATTAATTTTTGACTCATCTAAAGATACACTCATTGGAAAAGTACTATCGTGCAGTAAAGCGTATTGGTACAATAACTCACCATAGAAATCTTCTAACAAGCTATTGTGCAGAAGTCGATAATCCTCTGGTGTCGGTACTACAAAAGCTGATGCTAATGCTTCAGCAACAAATACCAATACCCCAACCTGTCGAGAGTGAATTTCAAATACCCGCAAAGCATCTTCAAGTCCAGCAATATAACGTCCACTAAAAGAGCTTTCCATTCGGCTACCCAGCCCATGAGAAAGGGCATACTTAGAATATTCACTCCAGGCAATATCGGGGCCAGAGAAAAACATTGATAAAAAGCCTTCCATTGCCAAGTGAAGTGGCAAAAATCTCAGTTGATTACTAGATTCCCGCTTCACCATCCGGTGCATCAACCGGACACTGGCGCAACCATAGTTTAGCTGTTTCCCATCCGTTTTAAAAAGCTGTCCTCCAAAAGCCCCTACAGGGCTGCCGTCATCAGTCCAGGATAACACTAGCCCGTGAGGAACATAGGAAAAATATTTCATTCCTGGTGCTGTCATTTCTCCTGCTAAGGAAACAACTGCTAAATCTTCATCGTAGCTACGACGCAGCAAGCGCAAGTCGTTACGTACTTGATGGCGCAATAATGGCACAATCCGCACTGCTCCCCGTATTTGAGAAGGAGCAATTTCTAATCCTTTGAGTGATATGTCTGCTAACAGATTGCTTTTGGATGCCATAGGATGGTGTGTCTATTTTTATTAACTTTAAGCAACACCGTATTTGGTATAAGGACGTTTGTATGGGGGATGCAAGCCTAAAACAATATCTGAAGCTGGAACTCCTCTTTCGACTAGCTCTTGAGCAATATCGGCTTCTGTCATATTGTGCTGAATCCAAATTTTATTATCTTTAATGTCTAAATGAATGTAACAGGCATAAATACGATTAAACTCTTGCCAACCAATATCTAGAATTTGATAGTGATCGTGTTCTGTATCAAAAATGAGTTGACATTCAATATTTGGTTCGTTTGGGGGGTTTGGGGTGGCATGGGCAATTAATAATTCGCGCACAATTTGGCGATATTTGGCTAGTTTTTCCATTCGATTATCTCCTCTGTATTCGGTTTATATACTATTATTTTTAGGGCATAATGTGATATTGCTGCTTGAGTAAAACGCTCCTGAAAAAAAGTATTAAAAATATCAATAGGAACAGCTAAATAGAGGATGCGATCGGGTTCAGTCATTTCTAAGGCAAGGCGATAGTTGAGAAACTGACCTAGTGCATTATGAAAGTCACTAATAACGGAGGGATTGATAAAGCTTTTAATTTCTACAGCAATTTTCTGCTCATCTTTTTCAGCAGCAAATACTTTTTCAGCAGCGAGATCAATCTCTAGTTTAACGCGCTCGATGCGAATGATTAATGGATCGCTAGTAATTGTCCATCCGTCTTTGATTAAGGCTTGCTTGACGGCTTGGTGGAATAGGTCTTTGGCCATAGTGGAATATTTACAACGGTTTTCAACTATATGAGGTACACCTATACCTTACAGCCTACACCCTGTCCAACATTTGCTTGACTCGCTCTGCTAAATATGCTTCCAGTTCAGCTAAAGATGCAGAACCTTCAGCAAACCGGGCAAAGCCCAACATCGTAGGTAAATCTTCTGCATCCCGTAATCCTACTGTGGGAATTGCGGGACTCAGGGGGTGTAAAGAAAAGTCATCGGCGTTGTAAACAGGATTGCAATGAATAATGGAAGTTTTTTGTTTCGGATCTAAACAATTACGATATACACGTAGAATTTCCGATGCTCCATTGGGGGGGTAGTTTTCCCAACCATCGGTTACAAGTACTATTAAATCTGCGCCCCAGTCCAAAGCATCCAGTAGGGGAGTAGCGAGGTCTGTTTGTCCACGAGGTAGAATCAGCAGTGGATCGCTGGTTGATGCTGTCCAAAAAGCTTGGTATTCCTGGGATGCTGCTTTTAGTAAGTAATGAGTAGCTAAGGCTACCCCTAGAGGACGACGATGTTTTTCGGCTGAACCGGAACTGGAGTAGCTGCAATCTAGAACTGCGGCTACTCGTCCTAGTTTTAGGGGTGATTTTCTTAATGTGAAAGCAGCAGATTTCTCTAATGCTTGGTTTAAGATATCCCACTGCTGTTTGCGAATATCCAATGGCAAAGATAGGATATACAGCGCCAAACGAGTTAGGGGGAGACGACCTAAATTAATGTCTATTTCTACTTCTGTGCGGTTGGCTGAACCTTGAAAGCGCAATTTTTCATTCAAGGTCATTTGCTCTTGAATACGGGATAAAAAGACCTCTCGTTTAATTCCGTGTTTTGCTGCTAAACCTTCGGCAACTGTAAAGGGTAGTTGATAAACTGCTTGAGCGCTATAGTGTGCTTGGCGAAATGTCTCGAATAGCTCTGTTTGATAAACTTGCTGTTTCCATTTACCAAAGAGAAAATTACCTAATTCCCCTGGTAGGGTGAGGTGAGCATGGGAGGCGATCGCTCGAAATTTGGAGCGATACTTCACAGCATCAAAGTTAATATCACGTTTTTGCTGGAGATAATCACGAGCGATCGCTCTGCTACGACGATTATTGATACTTCTTTTCCGCAACTGTTGCAATACTTCCCAAGCTCGTTGTGGTGGTAGGGCTGTTAATGCTGCGGCAATTAATGCACCTTCTTCTTGTCGATGTTCAGGGGGTGTATGTTTTCCTGTTGCTAGTAATTTGAGGATAATCTGCGCTTGGTTGAAGTGGTTAATCCCTGCTGCTAATGTCCGGGTATAGAGTAAGCGGTAATTACCTAAAATATAGTCGTGCAGAAAGTCAATAGATACGCGCTGCCCATAACCATCACCATAGAACTCACGCTGTCCTGTGCAGGAGAGGCAAGCATTAATGAACATGACTAAATCTTCCCTTGCCACTTGCTGATGTTGGTTCGCCCGATTAATGTCCATTGTTGGCATAGTGGCTTTGTTGAAGGGGCTACTGTTCGGGGAATGACGGCACGACAAGCTAGGATAGCGTTACAGGCTAGGTTCGGAAGTCGCACCAAAGTCCCGCAAACAGTATTAACGACTATTTTAAGTTCTAGATTAGAAAATAGCTAGAGGAATCCGACTTAAATCTTACTAAGTATACTGAGGCTTTAAACTCTATAAAGTAAGTCTGCAAATTCATGAGACACGTCCTTAATTTCCCCATATACTGCATAGATAACTTTGACGGCGCTAATAGACAGCAAGTGCTATTTCTCAACATTATTTTGCCATACCTCTTTAAGAAACTTTTTGAACTTTTCTATAATCAGAGGTAAATCACTATCAATTTCTTGGGTTTGTTGCCCATTTGTAATTGAACGAAAGAGACGACGACCTCTACTATCAAAACCAATTTTATCCGCAACGGCCATAAAGATTGAGTAATCTTCTGGTACTGGTAAATCTCCACCTTTGCGCTGAAGAATTAAAAAGCTGGTGATAATTCCTAATCCACATTCTACCTGAAAGTTTTCTGTAGGTAACTGAATGGAAGCAATTAGCAAAGCCATGTCTTTTAATAGCCATTGGCGAAAGTGTGCTTGGTTAGATGAAGACAGAATTCCATTAGATACCAAGATACAGACCTGACTTTTCACGGGATGTGGAAAAGGGGATTGGTTCGCGACAATCTATCGCGAACCAATCCTTTAAACTTAAGACGATTTGCGTCCTCTAATATAAGGTGCTTGTAGTGTAGTATTTTGGGGTGCAAATGAAACTATTAGAAGCGAACCCGTACCGCAATTGTGATTTTGGTGACAAACGTCTAACCAACAGAGCAGTGATAATTGCGGAGGCTTTAAAAGTAAAATATGGTGAGCCTCTATCGCAAATATTTCAAAGCGCTAGTGACCTAAAACGTGGTTACGAATTCTTTTCTAACCCCAAAACAACCTTTGATAAATTGACCCAGCCATCTTTTAAACAGACTTCTAAGCAGATTTATGGCATACCAATAGTATTAGCTGTAGGTGATACAACTTATCTTGATTACAAAAAAAATATTAGAAAAAAAGAGATGATTATGGGGTCTACAGGTAATGGTGGGAACGGGCTAATTTTACATAGTTCTTTAGCACTAGACCCAGACTTTGGTCAGCCACTAGGACTATTATGGGAGAAATTGTGGCATCGACAACACAAAGCATCTCCATCACCAGGGGAAACATCTACGGCAAAAAAGAAGCGGTTAAAAAAAAGAACGTTTAATCGCCAAGAATAGAGCTTTTAAGGAGAAAGAATCTTATCGATGGGTTGAAGCTTTTCAAAAAAGTCAACAAATTATTTAATGGTTTAGAAATGCCTGATGGTGGACTACTCACGAGAGTGATTCATGTCTTTGACCGTGAAGGAGATATTGCAGAAGTATTCGCACTTCAACGTAAAAATAAAAATACAGGTGTAGTTGTCAGAGCCGCTCACAATCGTTGCTTAGAAGGAGAAAACTCTTATTTATGGGAGTATGTAACATCCCAAAAAGTGCAGTTTGTAAAAGAGGTTGAATTACCTGAAACTAAAAAGCGAAAAGAAAGAACTGCAACTTTAGAAATCAGGTATTGTCCAGTATCAATAAATCCTCCTTCTCGATTAAAAAAGTCAGGTAATTTTAACGTTTACGCACTCTTTGCGACAGAGATTAATGTGCCAGACGGATGCGAACCAGTTATGTGGATGCTACTGACAAGCGAGTTAGTAACAACACAGGCAGAAGCATCTCAAATCCTTCGGTGGTATACGTATCGCTGGCGGATAGAAGAGTATCACAAAATACTAAAATCTGGCTGTAAAGCGGAAAGTTACCGCTTGGCAGGGGAGAGTATGTCAACAATGTTAGGTTTTTTAACAGTGATTGCGGCACAATTACTGCGAATGACTTATTTACACCGGAATTCCCCGCACAGTTCAGCAGAATTGGTGTTAACAAAAATACAAATGGACGTGCTACTTGCTAGTACTCCACCCAAACAAAAAAAGCTCCTAGAGCTTACAGTTGACTGGGCAATTAGAGCAATTGCACGTCTCGGCGGATACCTAGAACATAGGAAGAGTAGCCCTATTGGGATACAAGTTTTGTGGCGAGGTTGGTTGGAATTAGAAACCTTGTGCCAAGGTTGGTTGCTACATGAAAATCTAAAATGAGTATATTGATTTTAGTTACTCAACAAAGTTATAGAGGAATATGGTTCGCGACAAGCAGTCGCGAATCGCGGAATGTTGATTTTATGCCGAAAGACCGGAAAACTATAGCCCAAGAGGATTTACAATCGCGCATAGACAAAGTTATCGACATGTTGGAGCGTCTTGAAAAAGAAGTCGCTGCCATACACAATTCAATGCCTGTTGCGCCACCACGTTGTAGAATAGCTCGTTAACAAGCATTGGGGCGCAAAGAATTTTATTGGTACTATAAACTACATGCTACAACAGCAATATTTCCGACTCGGAGTGATGGCAAGCTTTCCAAGTACAAGCATTTAGGTAAGGCTGGTAGTCAAACTTACATAGATGCCATTGAACAAATTACTGCCAGGACTAGAATCGAAGCTTTAGATCGTTCAATTGAGGCTCTCAGACAGGGTTTAAAAGATTTAGTTGAAGAAACTTCCAAATATAATAAAGAATAGGAAGTGGTTCGCGATAATTTATCGCGAACCAATCTTTCTTTTCCACATCCCGTGAAAAGTCAGATCATTTGCTCAGGTAGAATTCCTGCGGCGGTTTGTTCTAAAATAGTTTCATCTAATTTTTGTCGCCAGCGTTCTAGTCTTAATAGTGCTGATTGATGTACAGATTTTAGATGTTCTAGTCGTTGCTTAATAGCCGTTATTTCAGCATCCAGTTGCAATGCTAATTCTGCTTGGATATCAACAACTTCTTCCTGAACTTCCTGAGTTTCCCAAATAGCGGTGATGATAGCAGCTTCTTCTTCAGGAGTCTGGCAATTGGTTAGCTGTTCCCAGAGATGAGCAGCAGTTTGGGAAAGTCCTGCTAAGGATTGTTGAGCAAGTGCTAAATTCATGACTACCACTCCTCACATGTTTGGTAATATTCATATTCAGCTTCAATCTGTTCTAAGATAGCTATAGTGCCTGAATCTAAATTAGTATTGAAAGATAAATTGGAAACATTTTCTTGTGTAGGCTGAAGATTTGAAATTGGAGGAGCAACAAATTTAGGTTTAAGTTTCGTTAAGATGGCTGTTAATTGTTGCATTTTTTTGGTTGTGTAACGTCATCAATTTTGGCGCGATAGCGCATCTATCTGTGTTGATATTCTCCCAAATTTTTAGGAATTAACTTAATTTCAGATTCTCGTTATTTTGTCAATGTCAAGCGTTAAAACTACAAATAGATATGAAGCTCATCAAAAAATCGGAAAAGCTACTCCAAGAAACAAAAATCATCGAGGAAACACAAGAACAGAATTTTCAAATTGACATTATTAATATGCAAGAACCAATGCTTGAAGAACAGCCACAAATAGGTTTAAGTAATAATCAAGCTAACTATATTCCAGCGCGTGATAATCCTATAGTCCTTTCTGTTGGTAAGACCGGATGGCAAGTTTCTGATATTTGGAAGGATATTAGATTAGATAACTTCTAGTTATTATCTTGATTTTGTTCTTCTTGATTGCTAAAAGTTTAACAAGTTTGTGGTTATGTTTACTGGGTACTATCCAATTATTCTTTATCCACCACTAGTAAGACGTTTATACACTAAAGATTCTAAAAGTCGGGAGCATCTGAAAGCTTCGTTTCAAGGATGCGTTCAATTACCAAATGGAAATGGCACAGCCAAGCAAGGTGTCAGTGAAAAGCAATTTTTTCGCCATTTACTGTGTACGTTTCTAGAGAATCTTATCTGTCAAGCAGTGGAATTTGAAATTCCTGGTTCGTCTCGACGTTACTCAGCTGATTTTATCCTTTACCATCAATCTTCTGGGTTAGCTCTCGATATTGAGATTGATGAACCTTATGCTGGAGATACAGGTAAACCTCACCACTGCATTGATGTTGATGACGATAAAATCCGTAACCGTTTTTTCTTGGAGCGCAATTGGGGTGTAGTGAGATTTGCAGAAGTTCAGGTAGTGCGTCATCCTTGGAGTTGTTGTAAGGCGATCGCTCAAATCATCGCTCGGTTGACTGGAGATGATAGTGTATTCATATTATTGCAAAGATTGGCTGATGTTCCTTTACAAAAACAGTGGACAAAGCGTGAGGCTAAACTGATGGCTAAGAACAATTATCGTCAGTCTTATTTACCAAAAATGGGAAAATAAAACTAGAGATAGTACCTTTAATAGTCATATAGTCTCCCTGGAATAGGGCTACCGTGTACACACAAGTATTTTGGAGTTGTCCCACACCGTTTTAATCCTGTACAAAGATATGTGTACACGGTAAATTATGGGTAGAAATTGGAAGGGTATTACATCGATTTTGTCAATCTCTCGTTAATTAATCTTTTTGGTTTTCTTACGCATTGCTTTTTTGATTTGCGGTGTAACTTCCACTTACGAATGCTCATGACAATTGAGCCAAAGTCCCGACTGGCAAAGGCTGTTGTTTTATTTGCACTGTGCCAAATTGTATCTGCCTCAGTTGATTCAAGTGTAGGTGTACAGCGATCGCAATATCGGTCAAATAGTTGGCGTGGTTGGGGATAATAAGCGATTCCGTGTCTAGTGAGTAAATTAGATGTACCCAGTAGGTTACGAGCTAATTTGTAGCCAGAATTGTTTCTGTTTCCCTCAGATTCGCCATAAGTCAGTAAAGTGCGATCGCTCAAAGTTAAACAGATAGACAAAGGAACAGACACTCCGCTAGCGCGTAGTTGTTTAAGAGATGAGCCATTATCTCTGGTTGTAGCCTGTGTTACTGTCCCTCGTCGGCAATGTAAGGTTGGGCGAGGTGCAGTAATAGAATGTTGCAGTAGCGCTGTTTGTGGGTCGATAACTTCTCCATTTTTCGCTCTTGTGAGAAGTTGCACCCACTTACGCCAACGTTGCTCAGAAAGTTCGTAGGGAAATAAGGCTGTAGAATCAAATGCGGTTTCTAGTTCTTCGACATTATACTGACAGTTTGACCAATGCTCTAGGGTAATGGGGATGGTTGCACTCAATATTCCATCCACCACCCGTCTGCGAACCATACCTGGCAGTCTCATGGAACGAGCTAAGTTGCAAATGGCTGGATCTGCGTTTTGGATAATCGTCAGTTGGCGATTGAGGTACAGCCATTCAGCAGGATTCAAGGAATGGCTGCATTTAAAGTAAACGTGCAGGGATTTCCCACCTGTGTAAACTACGGCGGCGGGTTCCAAGTTGATTTCGTCCTTTAGCCGAACTACAGCTTGTCGCTGCTCACTCAATGCCAAATCATCAATTTCGTAGAATAAACATTGGCATTGACTAACGTGGTGATTGCTGATTCCCTTGTCTGGTTGGTTAGGGTAAAAGCTGACTGTAGCACCAAGATATGACATTTTAAATGCCAATGCCCAACCATCAGCATAGCGTTTAGGTGTTAGTCGCCAGCAGTTGTTGCCCTGTTTGTCTCGACCTCCGTAAGTGCAGCAGTAGAGTTGAAATCCTCGCTGGGTTATTTTACCGCAGAGAATGTAATGGGAGTAGACAAATTGACCATTGCGACAGTAGTTATTCCAGTTTTTAGGTATTAGGTCTGTGGGCAAGTCCCAAGAAATCCTGAGCCAAATTTTGGTTCCGGTGGTAAAGCCTATTTGTCTGAGAAATTTAATAGTTGTTTGTCTGGGATTGAAGATCATGCCAGTTACGCCTAAAGGTTCATTTCCCAGTGGCGCAATCGCGCTCTATTTAATAATCCTTTTATCGGCATTGGTGAATCAAAGGATAAATAATCAACCGCCAAAACGCTACGAACGCCAAGAAACAGAATTTTACATTTGTTTGAGAAAATAAAATTATCCCACAAGTATGCAACGCCCCTTTATCTAGTAAAGATTTCAGGCGTATTATTCTGTGTAAGCTCATAGACTATTAGTATATTTTATTACTATTAATTAATACACCTGAAATTCCTATATTGTGCGTTATATATGGAATAATCTCGTCTTTTATTACGTATGCCAGTAGAAGCTAAAATCTATCGAATTCTTATTGCTAGCCCTGGTGATGTTATTGAAGAAAGAGAAATCATCCGAAAAGAAGTTGACCGATGGAATGCAATGCACGCCGAGGATATGAAAATCATCCTGATGTCCATTGGTTGGGAAACGAATTCCACACCAGATTTGCGAGATTCAGGACAGGAAGTTATCAATCGTCAGTTGGTTGATAAGTGTGACCTTTTAATTGGTGTTTTTTGGACTCGTTTGGGTACACCCACTGTATTAGGTGGAACTGGGACAGAAGTTGAAATAGCGCGAGCTAGGAACGAAGGTAAACGTTGCATGGTCTACTTTTCTGACAAGGAAGTTTCACCTTCTAAAATTGACCAAGAACAATATAGACAAGTTCAAGAATATTGGAATAAATTACAGCCAACAGGATTAGCAAATCGCTACAACAGCATTGAAGACTTTAAAGAGAGAGTCCTTCGACATATTACATCAGCTGTTCAGGAAATTGCCAGAGAAGACAAAGAGCGAAGAGCCGCAGAACAGGAAGCAAAAGTTACTGAGCAAGCAATTGGTCTACCTATTCAGACAATACCAACCGCTTCCAACACAGAGATATCATTCAACACTCTCTCTGAAGCACAAACTTCAGTCAAAACATTGCTAGATTCACGCTTCGGTGTTCAAGATATGGAGGATGCCAAAGAGCAAGAAATCGCCAGAATACAGTCTGTACTAGCTTCACCTGATTTTGGTGAATTATTTTCTCGACAGCCAAGTGTCGAAACTATTCCTGCGATCGCGCAAATTCTGGAAGCAGCTACAACACCATCTATGTATGCACTGGCAGCAATCGGAAGATATGCAGATGAAACTTCACCTGAATGGCTAGATATTGCTGGAGACTGGATTGAGCGACTCAGCACTAGAAAAATGCAAAGTTACGACTGGGCGAATTACATCAAAACTTATCCTGGACTCCTTCTATTATATACGCTGGGAATTTCAGCTTTGCGTGCAGGTAAAATAAACTTCTTACAGGAAGTGACATCTCGCCAAGTTTACTTACGTGAATATAATCGTGATTACTCTCTACTAGATTCAATAGATCCAAGATATGTGTTCTATCACGATATTTCACAAATGATCGAACCCGGATTTGAACGTCGATTTACCCCCGTTAGCGATCATCTTGCTCTGTTGCTGAAAAGCAAGTTTTACGCTAAAGAAGAAGAAGGAAGATACTTAGACTGGTTTGATTTCTTTGAATTTTTACTTTCCTTTAAGGCTATTCAAACTAAAGAACATCCTTATTTTGGATCATTTATCTGGCGTTGGGAAACCAAAAGATTCATGTTCAAAATGATTCAGGATGCAGCTGTACGGCAGGGAAGGTATGGATCTGGCATATCAGACTTATTTGGAGGTGATGCCAAACTGAAAGAAACTGCTACACAGTATGACGAAATTGCTAGTCAATCTAAAATAGATTATGGGCGTGCAGTTCCTCCAAATTACATCAGTCATCTGATTCAACTTGCAAAAACAGGTACAAGAGTCTCAAGCTATGAGGAATTAGTGAACATTCTTTCTCCCAAAAGATAGCATTATCTAGTCAATACCGCTATTACTCTCTTAAACAGAAGTGTTGAACGGTAAGAAAAATCCGATAAAAATAGCCCAAAATATGGTATTTTTGGGCGAAGGCTTAAACTATATTAGTTTGATTGTGATTATAAATTCATTTCCCAAAATTGTCAAAGATATCTTGAAAAGCCTGCCAAAAAATGATTATCCAGTATTGAATAGTCGTCTATTCTTTGAGTGCTGGCTATCCTATGCTCTGGATAATAGCTTAACAAGTATGCGAGATTTATTTAAGAGATTAAACAATACAGGATTTGAGGTAGATATTTCTACTTTTTCTAAAGCAAATTTACATCGAAGCCAAAAACAATTTCAAGGAATTTACCAAAAAATTAAATGAATTAGTACAGAAGAAAATTCACAAAAAAATTACACGATAAATATGCTATTTGTCCTATTGATTCAACAATTATTACCCTGACAAGTAAATTGTTATGGGTTTTGGGTCATCATCAAGTCAAACTTTTTAGTTCTTTGAATTTAGCTACAGGTAGCCCAGAAGATAACTTGATCAATTTTGGACATGATCATGATTATAAATTTGGTTCCAAGATGATGTCTAGTCTCCCAACTAATGCTGTAGGGGGTAATGGATAGAGGCTTTGCGGGATTAAAATTCATTCAAGAATTGGTACAAGAAAACAAATATTTTGTTTTGCGGATTAAAAACAATTTCGTTACTAGAATTTGAGGATGCAACTGGATTAGTCAAAGTAGGTGCATCTGATGAGGCTATTGCCTATAGAGTCATTAATTTTTGTGATTTAGAAACGAAAACTGAGTTCCGCTTAGTGACTAATTTACCAAAGTCGGGAGATGCAGCTGTTAATGATGATGAAATTAGGGATATTTATCGATTACGTTGGGGAGTTGAACTCTTGTGGAAGTTTTTAAAGATGCACTTAAAACTTGACAAATTAATTACCAAAAACGTCAACGGTATCACCATACAAATTTACGTTAGTTTAATAGCTTATCTGATTTTACAGCTTTTATCTATTCCCGCACAATGGGGACATACACTATTAGATAAATTCCGCTATTTGCAATCTTGTATGTGTCAGAAAATCAGCTATGTTCATTGGTTTGAGGAGATGATGTTATGTTGACTAATTTAGCCTTTTTAGAGTTAGTGCAACTATCTATGTAAAGTTTTGTATCAGCATTCAACATTTCTGTCTCTTAAATTAGATACTTAATGAACAATAAATTTACAGGTGCTGGCATTTACTTCACGTTGTTCAGAAAGCTTGGATTCAAAGAATTCGCGATTTCTTTTTCTAGCAACTTTGGCGCGTTTTGGTTATTTATTGAGCCAGCCAGTTTTTTTATTCCCGAATATTTCAAATTTGGCTTATCTGGTTATTTTGGTCTGGTTTTGATATCTCTGACTTTTGCTATTGTGCAAAATTTTCCTCGAATATCTGCATCATGTAGCCTATCTTCACCAAATACAGATATAGAGATTAAAATTGGGGATATCTTTCTAGAAAATGAACATTTAGTTATTGGATTTAATGATGTCTTCGATACAGAATTGGGAGAAGTCATCAAATACTCCAGCGTTCAAGGGCAATTTCTTAAACGAGTTTATAGGGGTAAACAGGATCAACTTGATGCAGATATTGAAACTGCTCTTCAAGAACATAATAGTCATCGCAGGCAAGATCCGGGTAAAACTCGCGGAAAAGGTTGGCGGTATCCCATTGGGACTACAATCACACTTGGTTCTTACGAAAAAAGATATTTCCTCACTGTCTATGGGTATATGAAAAACGATTTAACAGTTGAATCAAATGCTGATTACATATCAACTTCACTGGATAAACTCTGGCAAGAAGTTCGTCTGAAGTGCCACGGTACAAATGTAGCAATCCCAATTATAGGTTCTGATCTGGCTCGTAGTGGTCTGTCTAGAATGCAATTATCTAAGCTGATAATAACTTCATTCATTTTAGAATCCAAAAGAAGATTTATTACACGAAAGCTGACCTTAATGATTTACCCAAAAGATTTGGATTCTGTTAATTATTATGAACTAAAGAAATTTTTAAAATCAATTTGCTTTTAAAACAGAAGAGATAATTTTATGGAGCGCAAAATTATATGCTTATTTATTGTATTTATTGAGTTTCTTATACGAATACATAACTAATTGTTAAAAATATTTATTACACTCCTATGTCCAAAGTGAATTTGTTATTAAAATAATTTTTGAACCCGAGGGATATAACAAGCTTGAATTTAATAAACACTCTTGATGTTTCAATGCTCAATTATCAATAATCTTCAAAGTCGTGTATATAAAGTAGAATGCCACAAGTAGAGAAGATCAAGATATTCCTGGCTTCGCCAAGTGATGTACCTAAAGAACGTAACTATTTAGTTAAAGTAATAGATGAAACTAACCGTACCATTGCTGCTAGTAAAGGAGTAATGCTGGAAGCAATCTGCTCAGAAAAGAATGCCTTTCCAGGTTATGGCCAGGATGGTCAAGCTGTTCTCAACCTGCAAATTGGCAAAATGCAAGAGTATGCGTTGTTTGTTGGCATTATGTGGAACCGCATCGGGACTCCAACACCGCGCGCTGAGTCTGGGACAGTTGAAGAATTTGAGCGGGCTGTTAAATCGTTACAAAAAAAGGGGCAGCCTGAAATATGGTTTTACTTTCGACAATCAGCAGCACAACTTAATACGGAAGAAGCACTAGAACAACGACGAAAGGTACTAGCATTTAAGAAAAAAATTCAGGGAAAAGCATTGATCCGAGAATACTCTGCTCCTGCAAACTTCCGAGATCAATTCCGTGAGCATATATTGTTATGGTTAAGCAAACGTGAAAGCAAAACTCTCCAACCCAGTGTTATTGCTTCCAAAAACAGTAAATTATCACCCACAGTCAATAATACTTCAAAATCTTCGACTACTAAAGTAGCTAGTCGTAGAAAATCAAATTCATCCTCCACGCAGAAAAGCACGCAATTAAAGTCATCTTCCACAGTAAAAAAACAATTACCTACTAGAAGTAGTTCCACAACTCGTTCCAGAAAAAGCGTTAGCAGTTCAGGTGCATGGGTTTTACTAGATGACAAATTCTTCTTAACTGAATCTGTTGACACTCAAGCAGATCAGAGTTTGATACTACACATTTCATCGGCTGATCCAACACAAGAAGCTGCCTTACGTAATCTGCATCCAGAACAACATTATTATAAAAAGCAAATTTCCTATGCTTACCAAAACGAAGCAGCAATAATGCAGGTAAAAAGTGTTCTCCCAAAATCTATAAGGGGTAAGACTACCTTTGTCCTTACCTTAAAGCCATATTCACAGGCACAAGGAAACAGCATGATGGAGATGAACTTCAATGGCTATAGCACAGACCAGATTGCTGAGTTACGTGCACGTTTTCTATTACTCAACGAACTACTCTCTCCTAGCCAGAACAAAAATGATTATTCAATGCTTAATTCCTTTATTAAGGGTTATGACAATTCCGTCAAAGTAGAACAATGTGTTTTTCTCAATTTATGGACGAGACTGAAAAATGACCCGCAGCTTTTCCTAACTCATGCACGTCTTGCAGCAATTTATCATTTAAAAATGAGCAGTACAGTTGAACATATATTAGAGTTGAAACTTACTCTACTCAAAGATAATATACTATCTGTTCAGTTTCGTGGGCAAAGAAAGCAAGCTTACAGTAATCAAGAACCTGCTATCATTGAAGTAAAAGGTAATTGCGATCTGAACATATAATAAAATGTCCATAGGGAAGATTGGATAAATTGTAGTAGTATTCAAAACAAAAGCCTTGTCGTGTTTTTTATGCAGAACAAATAATTTTGTCTTGCTTGTCAAAGATAACTATGAATTTGCTAAAGTTCCCACCTTTGTGGCTGTGGTAATTCACTCTTTCTGAGTTGCAGTTTGCTCAGGGTTAACATTCCATTCCAACCTATTTGACCTGGAGAAACTTGTTTAGATTGAGGTAGTTCAGCCAGTATCTCAGCTATCAAGTTCTCAAATTTCTCATTATCTTTAAAAGCGATGACCACTGTATCGATCGCTCGCAAAAATTCTAAAGGTATTTGCTCACTATCGTCTACACTCCAATACAATGTCGGTTTGCGCTTTTCTTTGTCAACAGTTGATTCTAAGGCAATGACAGAGAGAACTTCAATCGGGTCACTTAGTAGCACTGCTCTTTCTACTGTGGCATCTGTAGCAATCCAAAAACTACCTTTTTTTGTCGGTTCAGAGTTCAGGGGAATAGCGGTGAAGTTACCTGTTGGTTCTAGCTGCTTGGCAAGAGTTGGAAGATCATCGAGCGTGCGTTCCACAAATATTGCTTGACCTGTTTGACTTGCATAGAGCCAACCCTTTTCATACAGTTCTGTGAGCAGAGAATTGGGTAAATTGTACTGCTGGCTTAACTTTAGGCGTATTTGCTCCCAGTTTGTTGGTTCTGGTATAGGCAAGGAGTTTGTTTGAGTAACTGCTGGCGTGGAATTTTCAACAGTTTGCTCCATGAGTTTCTGAATACGTTTGTCATCCTGTTTTGGAAGCACTGCTAATGTGGGATTTTCAACAGCTTGTTCCATGAGTTTCTGGATGCGTTTGTCATCCCGCTTGGGACTGTAGTTTACCCCTCGATGCTTTTGTAAACCAGGAAAGGTATATGCTTTACCGAGATGCGTACCACTAAAAGCCACACCATCAAGTTGGTAACTAATGCCTTTGACAATGCCTGTGCGAGTATAACCAACGCGGACATTAATACCTTGTTGTTGCGTTCGCTCTATTAGCTCTGGCATAGTGGGATGGTCGTGGGTTGCTTGGTCGAGCGATCGCTGAAGTTTGACCCTAACGCTTTCCTCTCCAGTTCTGGCAATGTGCCTACGTTCGCCAGTACTTGGACTGTGCTTATCTTTTTCCCAACTTGGTTGCACGGATTGCAAATTGTATTCCTGCTCCAACTTGCGAATTACCGCTTCACTTCTGCGATCGTCCCAGCTATCAGAAACTGTAGTGCCATCTAATTGAATGCGACTGGCAGCAATATGTATGTGTTCATGAGTCCGGTCAGTATGCCGCACTACGACATATTGGTTCATATCAAAACCCATTGCTTGCAGATACTTTTGGGCGATTTCATCCCAAGTATCATCATCTAAACTCTCTTTGTGGGCCAAACTGAGAGAAGCGTGATAAATAGCTCTGCTCACCTTTGGGTTTAATCTTCGAGATATACCAAATTCAGCTGCTAATTCGCGTGGGTTTGTTCCTTCCATATTCCCACCGATTTGTCTTGCTCCATCTTTGCCAAAGAGGTAGTTTAGCAGTCCCCGAAAACTTTTACCTTTGATGTGCTTACCAATCATCCTTCATCTTGTAAATCAGTAATTAAATCAATTTCAGCAATCTCTCGGCGCACCTGTTTCACCAAATCTCTTACCTGTGACAACAATGCTCTATCTACGACCACAGGTTCTCCCATGAGTGCTGAAGTATTGATTGCTTTAGCTATTTGGTTGAGATTGTTACCTATTTTCCCCAACTCCCAGTAAGTTTGGCCTGCTACTTTGGTGACACGCCTGGGCAATCTATTTTTCAGAGTCTTGGCACGAAACAACTCACTCATAGTGAGATTATTTTCATCTGCCATTAACTGTGCTTTCTCGTATTCTGCCAAAGTCAGTCTAATGTCTATCCTGTGTGAGCGTTTCTGTCGCATTGTCGCATTATTGATGCATTAGTCATTAGCTGTTTTAAGTTTGACGGCTGCACTATCATTTGTCATTGACCAAGCGGTTACTTACGATTCTGGTTCAATCGACACAAGATAGTAGAATGCGCTGCAATAGCTTTGGTTAGGCGATTTCTGATGAAAAAAATACCCATGTTGACGAGTTTCGACAACTCTTGGAGACGCTACGCGTAGCTTGCTTCCCCGCAGGGGTACGCTCAACTCTCGACCACTCTTAAGTACTAAGGAAGCATTGGTGACAAGTTAAGGCTGTAAGTCTTTTGTCAAGAGGCTTTGAGAGAATTGTTGAAAAAAAACTGGTCAGACCCTCGTTGGAGATCAGGAAAAGGAGCGACAATTAACTTAACGTTTGGTTTTCGCTTTTGTTTGATAATACCTAAATCTCGATTTTGAGGGTCAGCAAAATACTTAACAGGGTCTGTGGTCTGACCTTTTTGATGAGCTATAGTAAAATGATTTGTCTGAGTGTATAATGCTTATCCTGCCTAGTTTTTTAGCCAATCGTGTAAGTTTCTAATTTATACTGCTATGTAGCTAAAATTTGTTAGTAGGAGTAATCTTATAAAGATAATTTATTAACTTGCTTCTGTATGTCACAAGCATCACCTGAGCCGATCCAGTCTTATGCCATAATTCGCTGGATTTATGGAAATAATGAACCTACTAATTTAGAAAACCTTTCCCAAATTACTCAATGGTGGACAAGTTTGCACGGTAAAAGTGTTAAAATTAGTTGCATTATTGGAAGAGAACAAGAAAGATCCACGGGGGGGTGGAAACTAATTGAAGAAGATACTATTGAGATTCCTGAAATCCAGAATCCTCAAATTACTGACGATGTTCTGACTTTTAATGGTTCTAGTAAAATAAGCAGGATTGAAAAAATTGACTATTTAGATTTTTATCCAAATCTAAATCAACTCGTGGTTAATCTCACACTGATTAAAATAACTCAACAAAACCCTGACATACAACCCCCCGTAGAGTTTGTTCCAGATAAACAGTATGTTTTTACACTTCAGTAAGTTTGATTACAAGTAAGTCAAATTTGAAAAATATCAAACATACATAATCATTTAACATCCTACCCTTTTCGGGTAGGAAGAATCAAAATTTATCTCCTGCAAAAAGAGAAGTTGTTTAATAAAGTAAAAAAGGAAAAAAGTTAATAAGGGCAAAGAGTAAAAGAGCGAGAGTATAAAGAGCCATAAAGTTTACGCAGCATCACACACAACACGAAAACCAGTCGCGGCACTACTGCCATCTGCATGGGGCGCATACCGACGCGCCGAACGGCAATCTTCACGATTATCGTACCAAGAACCGCCGCGTGCTGTCTTATGGATTCCACTACTTTGATTAATCCAAGCACTTCCATCATTAGGAGCGTTTATATAATTATTATGCGGATCATCTTCACACCATTCTGCCACATTACCATGCGTATCATATAAACCAAAGGCATTAGGGGGAAAAGTTCCTACAAATTTAGTTTGTTCTTGATTTTCGGGTGCAAATGCGTAAGTAACATTACCACCATAGGTAACTAAATTTGGTGTAATATTTTCACCAAAGTAAAATGGTGTAGTTGATCCTGCCCTACAAGCATACTCCCATTCAGCTTCACTTGGGAGCCTGTAGGTTTTTCCTGTTTTTTGGCTTAATTTCTCACAGAATTTAATTGCATCATACCAACTTAGATTTTCAACTGGGCGATTGTCACCTCTGAATCGAGAAGGATTATTCCCTACAATAGCTTGGTATTGTACCTGTGTTAATTCATATTTTCCTATGAAAAAACCGGGAACTGTAACTTGATGCCGAGGGCTTTCAGAAGAAAGTCTTCCTGCTTCACTTTCCGGTGAACCCATCATAAAACTACCACCAGGAATTGCAGCCATTTCTAAGGTAACACCATTACCCAAACCTTCCGTAAAATATCTAGCTATACGCTGCTGACGCTGAATAATTTGTCCACGTCTGTTGACTGTTATTACTTCAATTTCTTTTAATTTGAAACCTAATTGACGAGGATCTTGTAATATTTGCTTAATTCTTGGTTCTGTTCTTTTATTTAATATTAAATAAGCCGCATTTTGAACATCCCAAGATTTATCTTTTAAACCTGCAATCACTAAATCTAATCCCTGTTCTCCATAATTCACAGCTTGCTCAAGAGCAGCAATCCTCACCTTTACATCTGGATTTCTCAACGGCATTTTTACTCCTTCAATACCACAGATGAATAATTTTTTATAAACCTTAGATATTTAGGTTACAATTCTAAAGTTTCGATGCGAAACGAGAGATGAATAAGCAAGAGCAACCCCATCTTCCAAACCACAAAAGCCTTCCAACTGGAAAATGTCCTTCAGGTGATCTTTTGTCAAAACTTATATCTTTATCTTGCAACCAGCGACCATCTAACTTCCATCCTACTGCTTCACCAAAAGCATTCCAAATTTTTTCGTTGTATTCTTTAGTCCCACCAAAACTTTGATAAATCCGCTTTTGGACAGAAAAACCAAACCGACCACCACTGTATTTTAGCCACAATTGGTCAATAATTTGGAGGTCTTCACAGGGGAAGTTATCAAAATCTTTCATACGTAAATAACCTTTGTGTTCCCTGAATGTGGCTCTTACCATTGCTTCCCTTGTTTCACAATCAGCATCTTCGAGTTTCCCCTGTGCAAGATAATTACGTAATTTCGAGTAAGATGTTGATCCTTCTATTCTTAAATGTGCATCTAATTGTATTAATGCCTTTTTAACTTTTATTTCTGTGCGGGATTTTAAGAGAAAATGAGCTTGTTTTTGTACTTCTACAGATTCATCATTTAAACCCTCAATTAATACTAAATCTAAACCCTGCTCTCCATAATTCACTGCTTGCTCAAGTGCTGCAATTCTCACCTTTGCATCTGGATTTTGCAACCGTAATTTTACCTCTTCAATCCCACCTAAAACGGCTGCACCTTCCATTGATGGACTATTACCACCAAGCACAGCATCGTATTCTCGCGGTTGTTGCGGATTATTCATGATTGGTTAAGGGTTGGTTTTATGTACGCTGTATCAAAATTAGCATTAATTCATATCTTGCACCAACCGTAATCACCCTTGTAGCTCAAACAAACCAGCTACCCCGCTTGACAATTTCCCCTTTTCCTTAACTTGTCACCAATGCTAAGGAAGTCAAGATAGCGCTAGGGGCATCTCGATATAGCGAAAGCGAGCGATCGCCTACGGCGGAGCCATAGCCCATCGCGCAATTGAAAAGCTAATCCACCCAAACCTTGCAGAAATTTCCAGGCTGAACTCCCAGAGAGAATTTTCGTATCATCTTCCCCTCTGTCACGGTGGTTGACCTACTTAGGTAGGGGAACCGTGAAAGGAGGGCAAGTTTGTTGCCGCACCTGGGGGGTGCGTTTTTTCTCCCCAGAAAAAATGTCCGGACAGCAACATAGCTTGCTACTCACCAAAGGTTTTTTTGGGCTACTCAAATTAAAAACATCAGTGCATTGAGTTGGCATTTAAGTGGCACTGAATTGGCATTTTTTGACCATTTTATTGTCAATAAGCTTAGTTATTGATAAAAACAATATATACATAATGTATGCAGTGGCGTTAAATTGGCGCTCAATTGAGATTTAATTGGCGCTCAAGTGACGCTTAAGTGGCGTTGAATTGGCATTTGAGTGGCGTATTTTTGAATTCAATAGCATAAAAATAACTACTTGAGAAAATGCAGCCAAAAAATAACCAATGGGCTAATTTTTCGCCTGATAAAAATGGTCAGTAGGTAGATTGGCATGATTTATATTTGTACTTAACTTAAAGGAAAGCTTTTAGGTGAACTACAGTCAATGTCAAACTTGATAGTCAGTTTTGACCCTGGTGCTTCCTTGACCAAGATTGTTTACGAACTAGCAACTGAAGGCAAACCATGTTTGATGACAATGGAACCAGAGATGCTAAAGTTGCCTCAAAGTTCGATTGACGCTTATATGTCTAGTCGCAAGGGTCTGGAATCTCCTAAACCAGTAGATGAAGCCTGGGTGTCAAATCCTGCGGATGGTGATACACAATGTACGGTAGTTGGATTCCTGGCACGGCAGTTTTCAGCATCTGCCAGACTCGATAAGCTCAAGTACGAAACCTCAATTCACAAAGCCTTGGCGGTTATTGGTGCGATCGCTCAACACAACAAATTGCCTAACAGGTTTTCACTATCACTGACCTCACTACTACCCTATGGTGAATATCAAAATCGCCAAGCATTTGAGCAACAATTGCAGTCTGCACTCAAGGATTTTAGGTTTCGGGGTCAAAGGTTGCGGGTGAAACTGGAGCGATTCGAGTGCTTACCCGAAGGTGCGGGATTGGCAATGATTCGCCAACGCCAGAATGGTAAAGAATGGTTTAATGCTCAAACCATCGCAGTGCTAATGTTCGGGCATCGCAATACCAGCCTTCTATTATTTGAACGGGGCAAGATGACGGCGGGTTACACTAATGGGCTGGGCTTTCACCAAATGGTAAAGCGAGTAATTGAGCGCACATCTGGACAGGATGCCACTGCTTTAACCTCTGCCATCTATGCAGCCGGTTCAGATATCACGGCTGACAACCAAGCAATTCGCACTCTGGTCAAAAGTAGAGAACCTAAAAATATTGACTATGAATTGCAGATGATTGTTAATGCCATTGCTACTGCTAAAACTGAGTATTGGTCTAGGCTTTACGATTGGCTGGAATCAACTTTACCTGCGGTGAACGAGGTGATTTTGAGTGGTGGCGCAGCATTGTATTTAGAGCAAGAGTTACAAGATTGTTTTCAAGAAATTTCAACTTATTGGGGTGCTGACTTACAGCAACAGGTACAAGAAGTATTCAAGGATAAAAGTAATGATTATTGCCGTACTTTCCGAGAGCAGGAAGCTTTGTCGTTTAGGTTGATTGATGCGTTTGGTTTGTTTATGCGGTTTAGAGCGCAAATCGAGAAGGTAGCATGACTACAAATAAAAAACAACCCAAAAATAATGACAATAATAGACAGCCCAATAGTAGCGGTAGTCGCAAATTGCCTGAACGAACTGATACTGACAGACAAAGACAATATAAAAATTTGACTCTTCGGCTTCGTGCTTACTCAAATACTGTTGATGCAAAGCTAATTATATATTTGCAAAAAGGAAATGGGGTCAGTACTAGCAAAGAGATGGTGTTACAGGCATTACGAATGTGTTGGTTGCCTTTAGCATATCAAGCTCAAGCAAATGCGGATGTAGAAATTAGTGATAAAGAGGTGCGTCAGGTAGGGTTAATTTGTTGTCATGCCCTGGAGCAACATTTGGCTTATTTGCGAATGGAACTAGGATTACCACATAAATCAAGTGATGTTTTGCCTGTACCTCTCAGCACTATGACCAATCCTCAAACGCTTGCTACTATGTTCGGTCTAGAAATTGGTAATAGCGGTGGTATTGATGATGAGAATGATAGTAATGCTAGCGCTAAAGGTAAAAGTAAAGGCAATGGCACTAGTAATAGTGACAACCAGCGAAAACACAAAATAGATTCTGATTCCTTCATTGCTGGCGAGGGGTCTTTCTATGATGATACAGACAATATGTTTGAGAATATTTAAGTATTTATTAATGCATATTTAGTCAAATCAAAAAGGAGATTTAAGATGGCAGCAATTCACTTCATGGATGGTGAAAAAGGTGGAGTTGGCAAGTCTTTGTTTGCACGGGTTATGGTGCAATACTGCATTGACAATAAACTCTCTTATGAATTGGTAGAAGCAGACCAAAGTAATCCAGATGTGGGTGCATTTTACCCAGACAATCATAAAACAGCAGTTTTTAGCGAATCAGAGCGTAAAGCTTACGATGCTGATGAAATTTTTAATTTAGCGCTAACAACTTCTGTGATTGTCAATTTACCTGCTCAAGTATACCCAGCAGTAACTGATTGGATTGAGCGTAATCAAATCCTAGAAATTACGGGGAAAAATAAGGTCAAAATATATAAGTGGTTTGTTTGTAGTGGTGGATATGACAGCGTTCAATTATTTATGCAATCTCTCGAACGCTTTGAGAACAAGATTAAGCACATATTTGTACGCAATTATGGTTTATGCGATGACTGGAAACATGTAGATGGACGTAAGAATTTACAGGATTTAATCAAAGCTCATAAAGTAGCTGTCATCAATTTTCCCAAGTTCAGCTATCGAGAGCGGGATATCCTTGATGCCAATCAGATAAATTTTTCTGCGGCTAGAGATTATGGAGAGTTAGGTGTATTGGGTAAGCAGCGATTACACAATTTTCTCAAAAAAGCTTCTGAGGAAATTGAGAAAGCTAAAATTTGGAATCTTCCGACAGCTTCAATTACTGCCCCAACAGAAAAAGTTGATGATGCTAATGTCAACGGCAAAGTTGCTACCAAAAAGTAATCTAATTCAGGAGTGCTGTTATCGGTAGCGGAGTGTTTAGCCCGTGCAATTAATTTTACTTTTTTACTCAGCACTCAGCACTGTTTCGGTGACATCTCCCACCATCAAATCGGATTACCAAATGAGCGTAGGGTACGAGGGCGCTAATTAGCTAAAAGCAAATACAGATATGAGTAATTCTCACACTGAAGAACTCGATTTAGACGATGATTTTTTGGATTCAGTAGCCGCTAGAGGCAAAGGACTGAGCCAAATTCCTTACCCAACTTTACTAGATTTAGCCATTCGAGGTAAAGATGATTCATTTAAAGCTAGGGTTTGGGAAATAGTAGTCCAAACTGGGCTTGACCCTGATGATCCAGCATTTCTGATGATGATTGCTACTGGTAGGCTACAAGTATTATTGGAAGACAATCCCAAAGAAATGGAAGCAATGTTTGACCTGTGGCAAACGCAGCTTTATGACCATCTCCAGACATATGAAAAGGCAGCAGTAAAAGGTCAGCAAAAAGCGATCGCTCAGGCTGTAACAGGATTAATTAGGCGTACTGAATTTGAGCGTGCTATTCATTCGGTTCCCTCTTTAATTGCTGCGGGAATACTGCTATTAATTGCAGCTGGAGTAGGCGGACTAGTAAGTGTAGGTGGAATGTCCTGGTATCAATCTAGTCATCTAGATCCTGCTGGGCCACGCCAACTCACACAAGCCCAAGCCAATGCTTTGGAATGGGCAACCAGTAATGAAGGTAAGTTTGCTCACAACTTAATGCAATGGAATCAAGATTTGCTGAGTCGTGACCAAAACGGTCAACTTACTTGTGCTAAGGATGTTAAGCGTTTGGGGGTAACACTGGAAATTGGAGCAAGTAGCAGAAAAGCCTCATCCGGGTTCTGCACGTTATGGACATCACCTAGCAATCAGCGCCAGTTTGTATCTAAACCGCGTCTACCTTGAAAACCGTAGTTTGTTGGAATCAGGGTAAAGTTCAGAACTCAAGCCACGAACGAATAATACACTCTCCTTAAAAACTCCAGGTTTCAAAATGGACGGGGTTTAAGTTAAAAAATTAGTTGTCAATTTCTCAATCGTAGAAGAGGATTCAGCAGATGTTTACCTGCAAAGTTAACTGGCTTTGGCTGCTGGTAATAGGAGGTATAGTTACAGCTTGTACCCCTACTACTGTAAATGTCAGTGGCAAGGATGAGAAAAATACGACTCAAGCTCAAGCTCAAACTGTGCCTGATTATCCGCCGATGTATGATGTGGATGTTAAAGTTTGTGGCAACATTATTGCCCCTCTCAAGGATGGAAAACGTTGTGTCAATCAACAATTACGTTTGTGGGGGCCAGTAGGAGAGGTAAAATTAGTTCGTGCTGGTATTTCTCTACCATCAGTTTCTAGCGTAGAGCATAAATTAGCGATCGCCTCGAAAGGCTGTTATCCTGTTTATTCACAACCTGACCAGCAGCAGTTTTATTGGGCTGATTCCATTATTCAAGTCAACAGGGGAGATACTGCACCCACAGTCGAAGTCAAGCCAACTCAACTTTCAAACCAACAGATTGATGAGTTAATGACTAGTAAACTTTCCAGTCGGACAATTACAACATTTGGTGGGGTGGGGTGCGAAGCTGCATCTTTGGTCAAATAAAGCTTTTACGGTTAAGGGTGGGCGGGCAAAAAAGTTACCCCACATTTTAGTGGGGCTACTGTGAGAACCAGCAGGTAATTATGAAGCTTCAGCCCATCTAGCTGTACGTTGTTGTTTATGAGCTTTGCGCCGTTCCCGTACTGCATCCAAATCTTTCAGTCCATACAGACGTTTGGCGTATGCTAGTAGTTCATTGATGAGAGTTTCGCTATAGTCCTGGCGAAACTGAATGTTATGTTCGTTCCAATCAAACTCTTGCTGATTAAAGCGTGCTTGAGCAGCAAGTTCTCTACCTGATTCCTCACGTAAAACTTCCAGTACCATTAATCGCACTTTATCCTGATATCCTATTACTTGATCCAACGCTTTTGTTTGTTCCTGATTACGAGTCATTTGAGTCATTTGATTATCCTTTGATTAACGAATTGCTACATCTCACCTAAATAGCATCGACAGATGCCTTCTGAGTTAGAGTTCACTTTTAAATCTCTTCAATTCAGCAGCAATCGCTGCATTCAATTCTGTTTGTTGGATGCGGGTGGGCGGGAAATAGAATGCCCTGAATTAGATAATTCAGGGCATCGTAATTAATCGTCAATTTCTATATCTTCGTCATCTTCATCTTGTTCAAAATCGTCATTGATCAAGTCATCAGAGTTGCTACTTAAACCATTGAGTCCGTCCATGCGTTTAGACCGAGCAGCTTTATGAGAAGCACGTCTATCTCGTATTTCATCAAGATTATTCAAGCCGTAAAGTTTGCGGGCATAATTCACTAGTTCTTTTAATGGTGTATTTACATAGTCCTTACGGAATTGGGAATTGTGTTTGTCCCAATCAAACTCTTGTCCGTTAAATCTGGCTGCTGCTGCTAATTCTCTTCCTGATTCTTCCCGCAATACTTCAATTACCATCAGGTGTACTTTTTCCTGATAAGTCATTACTCGTTCTAAAGCAGGAATATGCCTTTCAATTTTGCGTGATGCTTTAGCAGTTTTGCGAACGTTAGCGTTAACCATGAGAATTATTCCTTGATATTTAGTATTTTTCTCATAGAAACAGCATCGAAAGATGCAATTCGCTCCATTTTCAATTCTTTATTCGGCAAAAAAATAACCTGTATTGTTTGAGGCAATACATGGTTATTTTGGGTTATTATTCTGTCATTACTGAGAATAAGCCGGAGTTATTTACTCATCTTCATCTTCTTCATCTAATTCGTCATCTTCATCTAAATCTTCGTCTAGTTCATCTTCAATATCCTCCT
Organism: Nostoc edaphicum CCNP1411; assembly: GCF_014023275.1. Lineage (NCBI taxonomy): Bacteria > Bacillati > Cyanobacteriota > Cyanophyceae > Nostocales > Nostocaceae > Nostoc > Nostoc edaphicum. Next base: position 22,368 of record NZ_CP054695.1, on the reverse strand, counting down.
CATCTTCATCCAGTTCTTCGTCTAGTTCATCATCTAAATCGTCAAGTTCTTCCTCTTCTTGTTCTTGGAAAGAATTACGACGTTCCAGAGATGCGCGGTTGAATTCCACTAAATCTGCTATTGCTTGCTCTGGGTCAGTGCTGATAGTGTCATACAGCATACTCATGAAAATTGCCACTACTTCTGGTGCATATTTGAGTGCATCTGGTTGTCCAAACAATTTAGTAAATAATTTGGTATTCCATTTTTGCCAATCAAACTTTTTGTTACCACCTTTCTTTTTCACCTGAGCAGCAATGTCAAGTCCGAGTTTTTCACGCGCTGCATGACCGATTTTAGTTGAAACACGGGAATCGCGTAGTTGTAATTTAACGCCATATTCTTTGAAGATTAGGTTCCGCAATTCCTTCAACAAGGCTAATGCCTCTTCTTGTGGTGAAGCATTCGCTACCTTTGATTTAGTTGTAGCGGATGTGCCATTGGTTTTGGCAGATGTTTTAGCATTAGCTGCGTTGCGATTGTTATTGGTTCTAGCTTTAGCGATAGCCATTTTACAACTTCCTTTAATGAAGTAAATTTTTCACCTCCTTGCCGCAATCGCGGCTTTCACATCCATTTCATTTTAATTTCATTTTTTTGCGATTTCAAACCTGTCTTTGCTGCGACAAATTTATGCTTTTAAGAAATAAAGAAGCGGACTAGGAGCAGTTTCCGAAATTAACACTGTACTGGAGGCGATGCCTGCGGCGGGCGTAGCCATCGCTCTTTTTCACGTCAGAAATATAGCCAATCCGTTAGTGAGAATTGTCCGTGTGGCTAAAGCATCAGTAATAAATTTGCTCTAAAAGGGGAAAGTAAGTTGTTGAAGTCAGATTTATGAAGTTGACAGACTGGCCTGCTCTAGCTAACCAAAATACTCCAATTGTGGCTGTGGAGTATCATACGCCTGACAGAATGCAGATATTACAGCAGTTTTACCATTGGGGTGAGGAGCGGTCTTTGTCAGTCTTTGTCTGGAATCCTGGTTACTGTGGACTACAGCAATTAATTCAGCATCAAGGTCAGTACATCTTGCAGTCAACTGACAGAGGTAAAGACGGGGACATTATTCAGTATCTTCTGGAGGAATATCAATCGGGTATTTATTTACTGGAGGGAATGCTAAATGAGGGTGATACTAGCAAAATAAGTCAAAAATGTAGCTATCAATTACTCAATGGCTGTCATCAAGCTCTCTGGAGTCAACAACGTCATTACTGGGTGTTATTGGAAACTTACATTCAACTACCTCTAGAATTACAGCCTTTTATTCCTATACTGTCAAATCCACTTCCAGACCAACAGCAGGTGCAGATGGTTGTGGAGCAGTTTTGTGATGCCTGGGTTGGAAGTAGCCATCCCCGGCTTCAGCAGTTTGCAGAGTGCGATCGCCGCGCCGTAGCCGATCGCAATTCTTGGTTAAAGACAACAGAAAAAACATCAGCACTGCAATTGCTCTTTCTTGCCTGTCAGGGTTTACCCATAGGCGAGATAAATATGCTACTACAGCAATGTCTAGGTTTTACAAAGCGGCTTGAGGAAATCGCCCAATTAGTGCTAGAGCATAAAGTTAGTAAACTGCGGGGTCGGGGTTTAGAGTACATTGCTCAACCGGATGTACCTTCAGCCGGGGGATTAGATTTACTGGAGAAAAGGTTGGAAACTATTACCTGTCTACTTCAACCTAAAGCAAAGCAATATGGATTAAAGTTTCCCACTGGGATGCTCTTATGGGGGCCACCGGGTACTGGTAAAAGTCTTTCTGCCAAGTTAGCAGCTAAGAAAATGGGATTGCCACTGTTAGCAGCTAATTGGGGTGTACTACTGGGCGATCCTCATCCCGACAGAGCATTAAAGGAGTTTATTGCTTTGGTAACTTCCCTTTCTCCCTGCGTACTTTATTGGGATGACTTTGATAAAGGCTTTGCTGGCTGGGATTCCAATGCAGATGGAGGTGTAGCACGGCGGCTATCTGCGGCTTTGTTGACTTGGATGCAAGAGCATCAAGAGCCAGTTTATACCATTGCTACTGTCAATCGCTTGTCAATGCTACCTGCGGAATTAGTTCGCCGTTTTGATGATATCTTTTTTGTGGACTTACCCCATGAAGGGGCAAGATATGAAATTTTCAATCTACATCTAGCTAAGTATTTTCCAGCGTTTCGAGACAATAACTCACCTTGGAGCGATGACCAATGGCGTAGACTGTTGGCTGAATATCGCATTTGCAGTCCGGCAGAAATTGGTAATGCAGTCCGTCGTTGTGCTGAAGAGGCTTTTTATCAATGTAGACCAGGGGAAATTGAGTTTGAGGATTTGCTGACACAGCGACAAGAATTCACACCAGCTATGGAGCGAGAGTCAGAACAGATACAGGCAATTCGCAATCAGGCTATTTATGCGAAACCTGTGGCTAGTCTGGATGTTTCTCGATTTGCTTATCAGCATCGGGAGTTATTTGGGTGAGTCGAATGTAATTTTGGAAATTCAGCTTGTGTCGGATTTTGAAATCCGACATTTATTAAAATTCTCAAACTTATGTTTGTCGGATTTTAAAATCCGACAAACAATTGATATACTGCGACTAAGTTTGAGTAATTTTTATGAAACAGATAGTTCTCGCACTCCTGGCTAATGCTGGTGGAGTAGGTAAGTCTACCATTAGCACACATATTGCCTATGAAGTAAGTAAGCGGGGTTATACAGTAGCTATGTTAGATTTAGACCCCCAACGTTCATTGGATGTGTTTTGTGGTTTGTCACCAGCCGAAGCAAATTTAACTACAGTAGAGTTACTTTCTAAGGATTTTAAAGGTGATTGGTCATTAGTACCAGTTTGGGATTCAAAAGTTGAGGTGTGTCAAGGACATCCCTTGTTGGCTGAAATAGCTAATGAATTGGTGATCAGAAAACGTGGAGAATACAGTCTAGCCGACAAATTAAATAAATATTCATTACCTCACAACTTAATTATCTTGGACTGTCCTGCAACTTTGGGTATGCTAAATGTCAATGCTTTAGCTGCTGCTACTCATGTTTTGGTTCCAGTACAGTTAGAGATGAAAGCTATTTCTGGTTCGGCAGAGTTAGTTGAATGGTGTATTTCCACAAGTGACGAGTTACAACTTGAACCACGTCCACCAATTTTAGGGTTTGTTCCCAGTATGTATAACGGAGTAGTAGCTATGCACAGGCAATACCTGGCACAGTTACCTGCAATTGCTGAGAGATTAGGGATAAAGTTATATCCAAAAATTCGGAGTTCTAACGAGTTTAAAAATGCTAGTGCCTATGGATTACCATTGCACAAGTATCGTCCCAAGCATCCTGCTTGCAAAGATTTCAAATTAATTGTTGATGATGTCATTGCATTAATTAAGGAAAAATAATGGCAAAAGCATTACCGCAAATAGGCGATAAATTTAAAGGGGCAGTACAGAAAACTGATCAAGAACAAAAAATTACGGATTTACAAGCTGAAGTAGAAAGGTTACGTGCATCGCAATCACCAGAATTAGAGACAGAAATAGCCAAACTACGCGAACAATTGCAAACGCAAACAGGTGAAATTGCCATTGATACGGGTTTAATTGACCCTAACCCTAACCAGCCAAGACAAACAATTACACAAGAGTCTATTCAGACAAAAGCGAGATTACTAAAAAAACATGGGCAGATTACACCAGTAATTTTAGTTCCTCAAGATAACGGCCGTTATATGCTCTTGGACGGACAGTTACGTTGGTCAGGAGCGAAGCTATTGGGATGGGAGACTATTCGGGCATTAATCGTACCTCAGCCACAGGATTTAGACCAATCATCGTTATTGACTTTTTTAGGTTTTGAAGATTTAAATCCACTCGATAAGGCAGAAGCAATATTTAAAGAGATCACCAAATCAACTGGTTTAGAATTGGATGAGGTTGCTATAACTCTTGGTGCTGTACTTAAGCGGCTTGAACGTAATAATCAAGTCAAGGAACTAACAAAACTATTAATTGCTAGTAGTGAGAAGCAACAACAAGGTTTAGAAGTACTGGATATTAATAACGAGGAGCAAGCTTTATTTTTAGTGTTCTTAGAATTTGGGTTGAATCCTGCTTCTGTTAAGTCCAATCTTTTACCAATGTTATCTTTGCCAGAAGATTTAAAAAAAGCAATTCGTCATCGAGAACTGAAAGGCGCTCACGCATTGGCATTAGCAACATTGTCATCAAAAATATTGAAAATTTCCGAACAAGAGGCTGCTATAGAACGAATAAAAGCAACAGAACAGGTATTAAAAGAAAGTTTAACTGTACCTGAGACACGTGATTTAATTAAGGGTATTAAAGCTAAGTATTTAACATTAGAACAATCAGAATCGAAAGAAGTAAAAGTAATTATTCAAAAAATCAGTAGTGGATTATCTGAGATAATTTTAGCTAATGCTAGTCGTGAACAACTTCAATCTTTACAAGAAATCTTAGAACAGAAATTAAAGGAAATTGGTAAGTTAATCGAATAAGTTTTTGGGTCAAAAAGAGCGATCGCTTAGGCCACAGTTTACTTACCCTCAAACAACTATGGGTGAGTATTTTTATAAACCAAAAGGCGTTGGCGTTCATGTACCGTACCCGTAGATACCCAGAGGACGGCTTACCAGAAGCTAAAGTAGATTAGGTTATACGAGGTTTGCTAAACTCCATATCTTATCAAAATCGCACTTTAAATTGAAATTGGGCATCTCTAAAATCTTTACAAAGTTATTAGGGATACACCAATTACTCAACTAAATAAAGTTAATAGTGTTGATTGGTTAATCATGAGTTTACACCTCAAAGCACTTGACTATCTCCACACAAAATCCTTACGACGCAAGTATTTTGGACTGACCAACATGGAGATTATCCAATCACATCGCTTTAAAATTGGATATGGGCAAGCAACAAGTCCATATAATACCCTTATGTTCACTAATATCATGGGATTATACTATGGATCATACTGCTGATGATATCAATTCACTTGTCCCAGTAATTTTTCGATCTTCTAGGAAAGAATAGGCAATTAAATTGATGATTTCAACTCTTTCTACAGCAGAGGCAGCAGATACAAGCTTTTGCAGGCTTACACCTGGCTTTGCCCCAAGCAGCTGAGACAAATACCACTCCCGTGCTTCTATGGGAACAGCCCCTAACAATGCTAGAAACTTTCTAGTTCCCAAGTCAGCTTTTCCCTTACGAAATCTGGAAATTAACACCTCTGAAACTCCAGCTTGCTTGGCTACAACCTTTGCCGAAAGGTTGAATCTATCGAACATCTCGTCAAATAGTTGCTGGTAAAGAGAAGTTTCATCTGTTACAAAATTTTGCATTGCTAGCTAATTATAGGATTAGTTAGTTGTTATAGTATGCGATATTTAGAGAGAACTCTATTAGGATTTTTGAAGATATAGATAATTCAATGATAACAAGGGACTTACTCTTTTCAAATTAAGCCAACAGCAGTTCTGACTGAAAACATAAGATCAGCTTTTCTTCAGTAGAGCAGAACTTCGGCTAATACTTGCTTTGGCGACACTTTTGAGGGCGCAAGTTAAGAGAATTTAGGCATACATCAAGTAACGCCTGAAGTTGCTAATCGCTTTGCTCTCTATTGCTGTGTGTCAAATGGCTGGTATTTAAAAAGTTAGCCCTTGTCTGGGGGGACAGGGGCTGGAAATTTTTCTTGCTTATTAAGGTGATTATGACACAGAACAGTTCAAAAATTCAAGGTAAGTTTTACCCACTCCAGCACGAGGAATGGCTGAAAGCCTGCCGAGAATTAACGCCAGCACAGAGAGATGTGCTGTACTACATTCGCACTCTCGACCCTTATGGCGACGGGGTTGAGTTGTCTGTTTCCGGGATAGCTAGGCAACTATCAACAGAGAATAAAGAAGTACATCGCTCTACAGTTAGCCGCGCTCTCAAAGCCTTAGATGACAAGGGATTCATTGACCTTGAACTACTGAAAGTCAAAGTCAAAATTTTAGCTGGGGGGCTTCATTGTTGCGATGAGACAACAGTGTTGTCTCATCGCAACAGTGTTGTCTCACCGCAACAAGCGCGATCGCTACGCAACAAGCGTGATCATGACGCAACAAGCGCGATCGCTACGCAACAACCGAGTTCTAAAAGCCCTAGCCAGAGCCAATCTTCAACTCCTAAGACTTATAAGACTTATTCAGACTTTATTAAGACTCTCTCGGAAGAGGAGCGAGCGAATTTTTGGAAATTTTGTGAGGAAAAAACCAAAGATCTTAGCCAGCCAGTGAATGACATTGAGGCTTGGTTAGCTCACAAGAACAAAGCTGGAAGAAATCGCTGGGAGGTTTATTACGAAAAATATCTGGCTTCAAAACAGGTACAAGCCAAAAAAACTGAAACAAAAAATGCTCGAGATGAATTCCGCCGAGAAATCGAGGAACGGCAACGACAGGCTCAAAGAGCTTGGGAAGAGTCGCAAAGGCAAAATCTCGCTGAGAATACTGGCGGTGAGACGTGATTGATAAATTGCCACCCCAAAACATCGAAGCGGAAGAGGCGATTTTAGGTGGTATCATGCTTGACCCAGAAGCAATCGGTAGAGTCAGCGATCGCCTTATTCCCGAAGCCTTTTACATTAGCGCCCATAAAGATATCTATCAAGCCGCGCAGCGCCTTCATTGCTCTGGTAAACCCACTGATTTACTCACAGTTACAGCTTGGCTTACTGACCACGATTTACTAGTCCGTATCGGCGGGAGAAATAAATTAGCAACTCTGGTAGACCGCACAGTGTCAGCTGTCAACATTGACACTTTAGCCGAGTTGGTAATGGACAAATTCGCGCGTAGACAGTTAATCAAGGCTGGAAATGAAATTGTACATCTCGGTTATGAGACAGAAACTGAGTTACCACAAATCCTTGACCAATCAGAACAGAAAATTTTCCAATTATCTAATCAAACCCTATCTTCAAACACTGAACATAACAGCACGATTAACGTTGCTGCTTACGAGGATTTAAATTCAGGAAACCCCATTTACCCTACAGGACTTCATGAACTCGATAATTTGATGGTGGGATTTGAAAGTGGCACACTCACCATAGTTGCGGGTAGGCCATCAATGGGAAAGTCCCAGATCGCCTTGTTTTTGGCTTTCCAAATGATACTGTTCCATGAGCTACCTGTGGTCATCTTCTCCTTGGAGATGACAAAGAAACAATTGGAGTACAGGCTGTGGAGTTTAATTAGTGTTAGCAACGCTTACAAGCATTTAGAGTTAACGCCACTAAAAAGCGATCGTATACGCAGACATCGCTCAGGTAATAAACCCCTAGCAGACTGGGAATTTACAAGCATTGCCAAAATCGTTGGTATTGCTTCAGAACTGCCGCTTTATATGAATGACTCAAGAGGTATTACCGTTTCTGGAATTGCTTCCGAATGCCGTCAAATTAAGGCCAAAGAGGGAAAACTTGGGTTAGTTGTCGTTGATTACCTGCAAATGATGGCAGAGGATTCAGGCGGCAACCGGAGTTATGAACTAGGTGACGTGGCACGGGGACTTTACAAAATGGCTGGAGATTTAGATGTTCCTGTGTTGGCACTTTCTCAAATTTCTAGGGGAGTTGAGGGCAGACAGAATAAGCGCCCAATGATGAGCGACCTTAGCCAATCGGGAATTTTAGAAATGGTGGCAGACAATATTATTCTCGCTTACCGGGATGAGTATTACAACCCAGATACTACAGACCAAGGAATATTAGAGCTCATCATGGCTAAAGCACGGCACGGTGAAACAGGTACAGCAACGGTTTTTTTTGACAAGTCCTATGGAATTATCCAGAATTTGCGCTCCGGAAATATCTGAGTCTTCAAACTGCTGTCGAAACCATCCGCCTCCTGTATCGGAATTTTTACTGGGGGGTATTGATAATAGCCCTAGTAAAAACTCTGAACAAATAGAGATATCCCCCAGTAAAGACAACCCTAGTAAAAAGCCTGAACAAATAGAGATATCCCCCAGTAAAGATAGCCCTAGTAAAAAGCGCAGAAATTGGGGTGAGGGTAACGGTACTATTCATTGGCGCACCATTACTAGGGGTGGAAAGGACTATCCCCAGGCTTATTATCATTGGCAAGAAAAAGGGAGAAAGAAGACCAAGTACATTCCCAAGCAAATACTTGGAGTTATTCAAGAATCAGAGTTCAAGAAGCGCCCAATTAGAGAAATTTTGGGATTACTGGGTGTTGTGCCTAGCCCTAGTAAAAACACATTACTAGGGGATATCGAAAATAACCCTAGTAAAACTAGACGACACAAAGAAATACCCCCCAGTAAAAATAACCCTAGTAACGATGTCGAACAGTCAGAGATAACCCCCAGTAAAGATAGCCCTAGTAAAACTAGACGACACAAAGGATTAGGTAGTGGCTCCATTCAGTGGAAAACCATTACCCTTCACGGCAAAGATTATCCCCAAGCTTGGTATCACTATGAGTTTTGGAAAGATGGCGATCGCCTAGTTAAAAAGTGCAAGTATATTCCAAAACGACTATTAGAGAGAATAGAGAAGCTAGAAGCAGATAAAGCCCCAGTTAGAGAGATTTTGTCAATATTGCATTGCGAGTAAAATTATGGAAAAACCCAGAAATGTTGAATACTGATACAAAACTTTACATAGATAGTTACACTAACTCTAAAAAGTCTAAATTAGTCAACATAACATCATCTCCTCAAACCAATGAACATAACTGATTTTCTGACACATACAAGATTGCAAATAGCGGAATTTATCTAATAGTGTATGTCCCCATTGTGCGGGAATAGATAAAAGCTGTAAAATCAGATAAGCTATCAAACTAACGTAAATTTGTATGGTGATGACGTTGACGTTTTTGGTAATTAATTTGTCAAGTTTTAAATGCATTTTTAAAAACTTCCACAAGAGTTCAACTCCCCAACGTAATCGATAAATATCCCTAATTTCATCATCATCAACAGCTGCATCTCCCGACTCTGGTAAATTAGTCACCTTAGCGTTACTCAGTTTTCGTTTCTAAATCACAAAAATGTAAGGATTCAGGTCTAATATTTAGGAAGCAGAGACGGACAAGACTGATAACCAATAGAATCAGCCAGTAGAGCTTGTGCAAAAAAATCGATCACAGACCTACCTTGACGACGACAGGTTTGCACCACAGTCAACAGATGAGCAGTGTGTTTAAACCTGTTCATCGAACGGGAGCCACCACTAACCTTACGTTTTGTCACAGCCAAACGAAGCGAACGTTCAGCCTGATTATTATCAGGAGGAATTTCAGGGTAGTCAAGGAAATACCACCATTGATTTGCTTTATCGCGTAAAGAACGTAAAAGGTGGCCAGCTGTAGCTCCTGCTTTATCAATCCACTGATTGAGTGAGGATTGCAACTTAGATTTAAATTGATTGACCCAATCGTTGTAACTGAAGGAGTCAAAAGTCTCAAACCCGAAGAGCATAATTCCTAAATGCTTCGTCAATTAAATCAACAAACGCTTCACCAATAGCTTGGTTGTGGAGACCTGGAAGTATAATTAGTTTTTTGAAGTGACGTCGTAGATGAGCCAAACATTTCTGTTGGTCAGCCACTGCATAACCATTGTAAACACTAAAATCGTCGCTGCTGAGTACGCCTGTATATTTAGCCCCTAAAATTGTTTCTAATTCGGATCGTGAGCGAGTATCAGCTGCTGTAAATAAACAGAAATCAGAATTAGCAACTATCGGAACTACCACAAACCACCACACGCACTTCGCAGTTTGCAAAGCTGATGGCTCAGACAGCAAGTTAAGCAATGTTTCGCCACCAGTATCAAAAGTGGACAAGACCCCCACAAGTGTTTCAGCTTTTCTTAGTGCCATTCCGTTTATAGGATAATGATTTTCAGTCAATTTCTAACGGTACAGGGCGATCGCGTCCTTCAACCTTGACACTCGGCCATTTGGGATCAAATGTTAGGTTTTCTAGCCTTCCATCCTTAAGGATAATAAAGGTGTCTTCAATTTTAGCTCCTGGTAAACTTGGGTTCCAAGCTATAGCCATGTTTTCCGCCAGAGTTTGGCTGCTGCTGGGATTGACTATGATTTCACGAGACAGATAACCTGTGGTTCCTCCTTGGTGGTGTTGACGGATTGCTTGAGGATATCCATGCTGGTGATAAGCCCGATCAAGCACGTCATAAACTCCATTCAGAGGCTTGTCGGGAAGGCAAAAGTTCAGCGCTTCAGCTTCAATTTCCCGGATATGGCGGTGACCAGAAGCATAATTTCGGATCTCTGCATTGGCCTGTGAGGAACCAAAAAAGACAAATCGAGTGAGGTTCGCGTACAAACCGTAGCCCCGCGCACAAAACACAAGCATCGCTGCACGTCCTAGAGGCTCTTCTTTGGGCGTGGCATGACGGTATAGAGGCAAACGTCTTTCCCCAGCCACCAGCGTCAGGGCTGGATGTAGCCCCCTTGACCACAATGCTTGGGCACTTGCTCCAGCAAGTTGGTACTCTGTCCAAGTAGGCTGGGCGTTTGAGAGTACTTCGGTCATGGCTTCACTGGCTAAACGTCCCACTTGACGATAGCGCTCGAGTTCGCAAGGGATAAGCACCCGTTTCTGCTTTACTAGTGATGAAGGTAATGGAGCTTCATCACCAGTAGGACGATCGCTCAGAATCTTTCCCCCAGCAGTCACATCACGGATGAAAGACTCACGGGCTGCACTATCAGCCCAAAGGTTGATGTACAGTTTGTAAAGGGGATTTGCTGAGTCTTCTGTACCTGGAAGTTCTTCATCTTGTAAACGCTCAGCTTCAATCTCATCCGTCAATATCCACGCTGCTTGAGCAGTTACCACCACTTCTGCCACGCCAGTTTCAGCCGCAAGCAATACAGCATTTGAAGCACCAGCAGTCGCCCAAGCAAACCAATCTGTGCCACGTAGTCGCACAGCGCTAGCACCAGTTTCGCTGAGGGTGTTCCGGATCAGCCCCAGCTTAGAAGAGATTTCTTCATTAAATGAATTCATTATTACCACCCTTGGAGACTCTTGATTTTTGAGAGATAGTGGCTCGACCGTAAGTTTCAGTCATTGTCCTGAGGCGATCACTAATTCCTGGTGTTAAATCCCCTTGGTGATATCGCCAACCCCAGTTCCCCTCATCTTTACCAGGAAAATTCATCCGGGCTTCGGTGCCCAATCCCAAAACATCCTGCAAAGGAATAATTGCCTGATTAGCTACGGAACTCAGTGCTAACCGAATCAGATCCCAGTGGATTCCTAGCTGGCTGGTACAACCTAAATAACGCCAGACTTCTTCTCGTTCTTGGGGTAATAATTGATTGAACCAGCCAACTGTCGTGTCATTATCGTGGGTACCTGTGTAAACTACACAGTTGGACTGATAATTGAACGGTAGAAAGCGCTTTTCAGCTTGTAAGCCTCCGCCAAAAGCAAACTGTAGAATTTTCATGCCTGGAAATTCAAATCGGTCTCGCAAAGCGTACACTTCTGGTGTAACTTCTCCCAAATCCTCGGCTATAATTGGCAACTGACCGAACTTCTCTTGGAGTACCTGAAAAAAAGCTTCCCCAGGAGCTAAAACCCACTTACCACTGTTAGCAGTTGTTTCGCCCTGCTTAACCGCCCAGTAAGCGTGGAATCCCCGAAAGTGATCTATGCGAATCAAGTCTACATAATTAAGCATGGCTTGGAAACGCTGCACCCACCATTTGAAGTCCTCCTGTTCGAGATGCGCCCAGTTATAGACTGGGTTTCCCCACAACTGTCCAGTCGCGCTGAAATAGTCTGGCGGTGTTCCTGCCATGAGTGCAGGCTCACCTGTTTGTTCCTCAAGGCAAAAGTTTTTGGGATTAGCCCAGACATCAGCGCTATCTTGAGCCACATAAATTGCAATATCTCCAATTATCTTTATACCGCGCTGGTTAGCATAGCGCTTCAGTTGTGACCACTGATTGAAGAACTCGAACTGTAGATATTTATGGTAAAAAATTTCCTCTGCCAGCTGCTGCTGCCCTAGCTGGATTGCTTCTGGCTGACGATGAGCGATCGCTGGCTCCCAAGCATTCCAGCCAGCACCCCCGTGGACATCCTTTAGAGCCATAAACAGGGCATAATCATCTAGCCAGTAAGCTTGACTCTGACAAAACTCCGAAAATTCCTGTTGCTGAAATGATGTTGCGCTGGCTTTAAAGTTAAAGCACGCTTTTTGAAGCATTAGCGTCTTTGTTTGGATGACCCGTGAAAAATCTACTGTTTCACTCGAAAACTTTGGCAGATTATCAAAGTTTTCCTTGGTTAACAAACTCTTTTTCTGCAGCAGTCCCGGACTGATTAGCAAAGGATTTCCTGCCATCGCAGAATAAGATGCATATGGAGAATTGCTATCTCCTGCAGGTCCCAATGGTAATATTTGCCAAAGCTTCTGTCTACTTTCTACCAAAAAATCAACAAAGCGATAGGCTTCTGATCCGAAGTCGCCAATGCCAAACTGACTAGGAAAAGAAGTAGGGTGTAGCAAAATACCGCTAGCTCTGGGAAAAGGCATAATCAACCTCTGAGAAATAAAAAACAAACAATTATTAGAATTGCACTAGCACAGAATTAAGTGGTATGACGTTTATAGATGTGAAGAGTCCTTCTTCATAGGCGAATTAAACTAAAATTTTTAGTAAAATACTACATCCCTGAGCTGAAGCTATCTTTGAATTCTTTGCGCCTAACTAATTTAGCTTATCGTCTTCATCAAATACTGTCAGTACCTCTGGTTTACAGCGTTTGATGTTGACTACAATCCCTTGGGCTGCTTCGTTTTCAAGATCTTCAACATAGCCGAGGTAAGCAGTCTCTGCTTCTTTTACGTTCCTAAAAGGTCCGAAATAGTAGATACAGTGAGGCTTATCTGTACTAATTTCCAGCCACCAACTGGTGTCCAGCTTTAACAGGAAATCTAAAAAGACTTTTTTGGTCTTGTGCAATAGTGTCATAGGAAATTTTGAAAACTCGCTTGGGCGCGTTATCCCTCTGTTATCAATATGGATAGATAATAAAGACAAAGCCTTAGTAGATATAGACTTGTCCCTCAACCAAAGTTATTTTTGAAGGCTTCGCCCCTACCAAATCAATACTTATGAATATTTTACAGTGAGAGTGACTCAAGAGGGATAATACTCAGATGTAACCTATTTGTCAGAAATGTTGAATGCTGATACAAAACTTTACATAGATAGTTACACTAACTCTAAAAAGGCTAAATTAGTCAACATAACATCATCTCCTCAAACCAATGAACATAGCTGATTTTCTGACACATACAAGATTGCAAATAGCGGAATTTATCTAATAGTGTATGTCCCCATTGTGCGGGAATAGATAAAAGCTGTAAAATCAGATAAGCTATTAAACTAACGTAAATTTGTATGGTGATACCGTTGACGTTTTTGGTAATTAATTTGTCAAGTTTTAAGTGCATCTTTAAAAAACTTCCACAAGAGTTCAACTCCCCAACGTAATCGATAAATATCCCTAATTTCATCATCATTAACAGCTGCATCTCCCGACTTTGGTAAATTAGTCACTAAGCGGAACTCAGTTTTCGTTTCTAAATCACAAAAATTAATGACTCTATAGGCAATAGCCTCATCAGATGCACCTACTTTGACTAATCCAGTTGCATCCTCAAATTCTAGTAACGAAATTGTTTTTAATCCGCAAAACAAAATATTTGTTTTCTTGTACCAATTCTTGAATGAATTTTAATCCCGCAAAGCCTCTATCCATTACCCCTACAGCATTAGTTGGGAGACTAGACATCATCTTGGAACCAAATTTATAATCATGATCATGTCCAAAATTGATCAAGTTATCTTCTGGGCTACCTGTAGCTAAATTCAAAGAACTAAAAAGTTTGACTTGATGATGACCCAAAACCCATAACAATTTACTTGTCAGGGTAATAATTGTTGAATCAATAGGACAAATAGCATATTTATCGTGTAATTTTTTTGTGAATTTTCTTCTGTACTAATTCATTTAATTTTTGGTAAATTCCTTGAAATTGTTTTTTGGCTTCGATGTAAATTTGCTTTAGAAAAAGTAGAAATATCTACCTCAAATCCTGTATTGTTTAATCTCTTAAATAAATCTCGCATACTTGTTAAGCTATTATCCAGAGCATAGGATAGCCAGCACTCAAAGAATAGACGACTATTCAATACTGGATAATCATTTTTTGGCAGGCTTTTCAAGATATCTTTGACAATTTTGGGAAATGAATTTATAATCACAATCAAACTAATATAGTTTAAGCCTTCGCCCAAAAATACCATATTTTGGGCTATTTTTATCGGATTTTTCTTACCGTTCAACACTTCTGCCTATTTGTATGTAGCCAAACTGTAATCGCGGTACATTTTATTTAAATTTTCTTAGGGCACTGTATTTTTACTGGAAATGTTACTGACTTGTCTGAGTAATAATCTAAGTTTAGGAGATACGAAACACAGATGCAATGCTCAAATTTTCGGAGCAAGTTGGCATTCTTTTGGTTTTACTTCTTATCTTCTTTACATTACAGCTTAGTTTTTGCAACAAAACTGCAAAACAATACTAACTTGCTCCGAAAGATTAACCCTTGTGACCGTGTTTTGCATTCCCTAAACTTATCAACAAAGACTTTAAAAAAGTCAGTAGCATTTCAAGTTAAAAATCTATTCCCCCTAATGACATTTAATCAATATGATACCTAGATCCCTTGGTGGGAAAAAAATCGCAGTTCTTGTCGAAAGTGAGTTCATTCCTGAAGAAATTGAAACGTATCAAAGACGCTTTTCGGAACTTAAAGCAACAGTACATTTGATGTCTAGGCTCTGGGACAATCCGAGCGTTCGCTTTTTCAGTGATGAAGATACTGGCAATACACCTCGAACGATAGAAGTAAACATTGATTTTCAAAACGTAGACGTTAACGATTACGCTGCTGTGATTATGTCTGCTAACTATACCAGCGTGCGCCTGCGTTACTTCGATCTGCTAGCAAGTCCCCCAGTTAATGCCGCCGACCAAGTTCGCACTTCACCGGCCGTACAGTTTTACGCTAAGGCGATGGCAAATCCCAGGATTATTAAAGGCGCACTCTGTCACGGTTTGTGGATACTGACACCGATACCCGAGTTACTCAAGGGGCGACAAGTTATCTGCCACGAGGTAGTCCTTGCAGATATTATCAACGCTGGTGCAGTTTACACAACATCACCCTCAGGTGTTGTGGTGGACGGCGACCTTGTTACTGGTCGCTCAAAACACGAGGTTGAACCATTCATTGATGCCATTACCGAACAAATCCAACAATTATCTATTGCCACCAATCGCTTCTCGGGCAGAAGGGCTACTACCTCTCTCTCAAGAGTAAGAGCTGCAAGCTAAGTGACTGAAAACAAATCCACAAGCAAAAGACAATCCCATGAAAAAGATTTTGACAATTTTATCGGAGTACGGATATTGGGGTGAGGAACTGATAGGCCCCTTGGAAACTTTTGATGCTGCAGGGTATCAGGTTGACTTTGCAACTCCAACAGGAAAAAGGCCAGTAGCGCTCCCTCCCAGCATAGACCCTACTTATATTGACCCACCCTTGGGTCGGACAGTCGTATCAGAAGAGATGGCTCAGAAGGTCAAGCAACTGGACGACCCTAAAAATCCGCGCCTAGACAACCCAATCATTCTGTCAGAATGGTTGCCTGATCAGCCTTACTGGAGTGCTGAGAAATTGATTCGGGAATTAGAAGCTTACAATAATGCGCTCGATGAACTGCAGAACGATTTGGAGCAATACGATGCCCTCCTGATCGTAGGGGGTAGTGGTCCTATTGTTGATTTGGTAAATAACCATCGGGTTCACGACCTCATCCTCAGCTTTTACAGGGTAGGCAAGCCGATTGCGGCAGAATGCTATGGTGTTACTTGTCTCGCCTTCGCTCGCGACCTGGCGGACCGCAAGAGCATTATCTGGGGTAAGCACGTCACAGGTCATTGCAAGGAATATGATTACAAAGATGGAACTGGGTTTATAGGCTCTGACATTAACATGGGTCCACCCCCCTATCCTTTGGAATATATCCTTCGTGATGCGACAGGTCCAGATGGGGGATATCATGGCAATTTTGGTAAAGAAATTTCCGTAATTGTCGACTATCCGTTTGTCACGGGTCGGTCTACTGCAGACTCTTATACGACTGGTCAGAAGTTGGTAGAAGTTTTGGAAAAAGGACTTAAGCGGTACGGGTGGTGAGCCTGACCCAATTGACCATCGGCAAACCAGGATGGATTATGATACCAATCGAATTGGGACTTAACCAATCCGACTTTGAAACAACTTCGTGAGTGCCGCAAGAAAACAGATTATGCCTAAGGAAGTGGAAGTTATGGCTAGTAGAAGTGGGCGCTTTGCGATTATCGAACAACTTCTCGCGGATGGCATACGATACATGTTTGGCAACCCCGGCACAGTCGAGCAGGGGTTTCTGGACGCGTTGAAAGACTATTACCCGGAATTTGAATATATTTTCGCACTGCAAGAAACTATAGCGGTGGGCGCAGCCGATGGCTATGCACGCATGACCAAGAAGCCCACCATCGTACAACTCCACAGCGGAGTTGGTTTAGGGAACGGGATTGGGATGATTTACCAGGCCATGCGCGGCCATGCGCCCCTGGTGGTGCTTGCTGGCGAAGCTGGTATCCAGTATGATGCTATGGATGCCCAAATGGCTGCCGACCTTGTAAGCATGGCCAAGCCTGTTACTAAATGGGCAACCAGAGTTACCCATCCTTCTTCTTTATTGCGTGTGTTGCGCCGAGCCATTAAGATAGCTGCCACGCCGCCTATGGGACCTGTCTTTGTATCCCTGCCAATGGATATTCTTGACGCTCCTAACGATGAAGAGGTGGTTCAGAGTTCTTTTCCGGTAACACGGGTTGCTCCCGAAACCGATCAACTGATAAAGGCAGTAGCCCTACTAATCACTGCATCGCAGCCGACGATAATTGTGGGCGATGGTGTTGCTTTTTCCGATGCACAGGCTGAATTAACCCACACAGCTGAACTCATAGGTGCACAAGTATGGGGAGCAGACTCATCTGAACCAAATATAAGTGCAAACCATCCTTTGTTTGGAGGGCTACTGGGTCATATGTTTGGGGATGATAGTCGCCGCATCACCTTGCAGACGGACGTGGTCTTGATTGTTGGAACCTACATTTTCCCCGAGGTATTCCCTGCTCTGTCCGACGTCTTTACTCCGAAAACAAAAGTGATTCACATCGACCTGAATACCTATGAAATAGCAAAGAATTTTCCAGTGGATATAGGTCTGCTCGGCGATCCAAAAACTACCCTCGTGAAGCTGAACACTTTGCTGGAGAACACCACGACGCCTGAACAAAAGAATGCAGCAAGCGCAAGAGCTACTCGGATAGCGGAGACCAAGAAGCAGCAACAAACTGCTTTGTTTGAGGCTGACAAAGCAGTTCGCGACTCAGTGCCTTTGCATATGTCACGTTTTGCAGAGGAACTGATAAAATATCTACCGCCAGACACCATCATCTTTGATGAAGCTATTACTAATTCTCCCGAACTATGTCGATATATTCCACCGACAACAGTAGGAAACTATTTCCAGACACGAGGCGGCTCATTAGGTGTTGGCATTCCTGGGGCAATTGGTATTAAATTAGCCTGTCCAGACAAAACTGTGATTGGGTTCACCGGCGATGGCGGCAGTATGTATACTATCCAGGCACTCTGGACCGCTGCACACCACAACATTGGTGCCAAATTTATCATCTGCAATAATCGCAGCTATCAGATACTGAAGCTCAACATTCTACAATATTGGCGTGAGCAGCAAATACCGGAACACGCCTTTCCATCTTCTTTTAATATATGTGACCCAGACATTAATTTTCCTGAGTTAGCGCGTGCTATGGGGGTTCAGTCCGTTCGGGTCGAGAAGCCAGACCAAATCGGTTCAGCCATCCAGAAAGCGTTGGCTCACGATGGTCCTTTCCTAATTGATTTGGTACTTACAAACGAAGTTTTAGGTAAAAAGGTTGGCGTTAAGTGTGGTCAGTAGTCAACTAAAGTTTGTGCTGATTAAAAGCGTTGGATATTTGCAGGATGATACTGTCTATAAATTATGTTTGTCATTTAAAAAAAAGGAGGAATAAATATTGAACAAATCTTAATAATTCCAGGATGTTATAGCACCTAAATAACTAAATTAGCGCCTTTTAATCAAATCAAAATTGAAGTAAATTACAGTAGTTTGGAGTTCTTATCATGACAATTCATCAATTCATATTTGCCCATGCCAAACCGGGAATGAGTGAAAAGGAATTTCAGGACTATTGGATAAATGTTCATGCTGTTAACTACGCCAGCAAAATTCCTCAAATTAAGCGTTACATGATTGATTCGAGGATTCCCTTTGGACCGGAGCCAGCTGATCCTCTATGGCAGGGAGTTGCTGAAATTTGGTTAAGAAA
The DNA here is from genome assembly GCF_014023275.1 of Nostoc edaphicum CCNP1411. Taxonomy (NCBI): domain Bacteria; kingdom Bacillati; phylum Cyanobacteriota; class Cyanophyceae; order Nostocales; family Nostocaceae; genus Nostoc; species Nostoc edaphicum. The sequence continues at coordinate 3,722 of NZ_CP054695.1, read as the reverse complement.
TGACGAGGAACAACTAGCTTCTCTTCAATCTAAAGAGTTTTTAGAAGGGGCTCGTCTCAATGAACCTGAATGGGCTGCATTTTGGCGCTCTGTTGTCTTAGATACAAAGGCTCACACTCTGCTGGAAGGTTCTCCCTTCCAAAAAAACTCCAAAATGGTAAAACTCTTAATTCTAACTAAGCGTAAAGCAGGAATACCTTTGGAGGATTTTCGCCAAAAGATGTTAGAAAGCCATGCAGCTAAGGTGTTGAAACTTCCAGGTCTACAACGTTATCTCCAGTGTCATGTCCGAGATAATTTCTATGTGGTTGGAGAAGCTCTGCTAGATTGTGTTTCACTACTTTGGTTTGATGACGTTGAGGCACTGGAAAAAGCCTATAAATCTCCAGAATATCAAAATGAAGTCAAGCCAGACTATTCCAATCTTTTTGAGGGCAAATATATCCACAATATGTTAACTACTGAAACCTGGATTATTGGTCCTGAATTTCGTGAATAACTAATGTAATATACATTGGTGATTCATAGCTTAAACAAAATATTAAGATTTTAACAAGTAAAATCTTAATATCATACTCATGATTCTCAGCAAAATGGAGTAAATATGGATACTCAAAAAACATCGCAAATTGTAAAACAATGGTACAATAGCGTAGGAAATGGTGATATGGAGGCTGTTATAAATGGTCTCTCAGAGAGGATCGAATTTGAGCTTCCCCAAGACGAATACAACAAAATTATTCCTTATTTGGGGAAGAAATTGGGGCGAGAACAAGTTGCTGAAGCGTTCAAGATTAGGGCGGAAACGACTAAGGTTAAAGACTATGAATTACGCGATTTTGTTGTTCAAGGCAATAAAGCTTGCGTAGTAGTCTATACTAATGCTATTCATCAAAGTAGCGAAAAAGGTTTTGAGATTGAGGATTTACACCACCTTACGTTAGACGAGGATGGAAAAATCGCCAAATGGAAGGTTTATTTTGATCCCAACGCTGAAGTTGCCGCATTTCGCGCTGATATAGATTCTGAATTAATCAAGGCGGTTCAAGAGAATAAACTGGATGCGGTGCAAAAGCTTCTTGAATTTGGTGCAAATGTTAATGCCAGGGATGCCAAGACTGGTTTGACTATCCTAATGATAGCTGCCGGTCAAGCCAACGCAGAAATGGAGAAAATCTTGTTAGATGCAGGCGCAGACGTATTTGCAGTTGACAGCAAAGCGGGGGCGTCGGCTTTACATAAGGCATGTCAAGGAGGCAGTGTTGAAGTTGCCCGATTGCTGGTAGAGGCTGGGGCATTTGTTGACTGGGTAGCGCCTACTACTGGCCATACACCTTTAATGGATGCTTTATGGTTTAAGTGGCCCGCTATTGTGGAGTATTTGTTGGAAGTGGGTGCGGGTTTGAATCTTAGCACTCATTATGGCTTCTCCTTGGTGGAACATTTTGAATATGAATTGAATGTAAACACCATCGGAAAAGATAAGCTACTTCAAGCAGAAAAAGCGCTGAAGAAGCGTCAGAAGTCAGATCAACAGAAGGTTCAAAACCAAAAGTTAATGGCTGCTGTTAATACCAATGATATTGCAACAGTAAAGCACCTAATTCAATCAGGTGTTGATATCGATGAAAAATATCCAATACTTAACCATTTTAACGATGCTCACACACCCTTGTTAGTGGCTGCTCGGGATGGGCATACAGAAATCGTTGTAGAACTTTTGAAAGCTCGTGCAGACGTGAATGTTACCGAGCCAACTTTCGGTGCGGTTCCCTTGCACAAAGCTGTTTATAACGGCCACGCTGACATTACCAAGATACTGGTTGATCAGCCTGGTATTGACATTGATTTTCAAGGAGCAACAAACGGTTATACACCTCTCCATGATGCGCTTTGGCATGGATATGCTGAATGCGCTGAAATCCTGATCAATGCAGGGGCTCGATTAGATCTGAAAGGACACGATGGCAAAACCCCACTGGCGATCGCCAGTGGGGTTTTTGATCAAGAACATGCGATTATCAAACTGATCCAGTCAAAACTGGAGACTGCTTAGGTATAGCATCTCCTATTGCAACCAAATAACTGAGTCGAAGTAGACAAACTGACAAATTTTACAGAGTTCTTGACAGGGAGATAAGAATATGTTGTTTTACGTTCAGATGCGCTGGAACATTGAAGGAAGATTGTCAGAAGATGAACTTTGGAACTTAGAGGCGGAGGAAGCTGATTTCAACGCGCAGAAGGAAACCAAAGACTCGGGCTTAGTAGTAGGTCTATACAAGGTTGCTGCACAGCGACGCGTTATCGGTATTGTGAACGTAGATTCAATTGAGGAGTTAGATAGAACAGCAATGGGCCGTCTACCAATGCGAGAGTATTTAGAGTTTGAGCAGGTCTTGCCATTGCGAGCTTACGAAGGTTTCATCGAAGATGTGAAGGCTCATTATAAGGTTTAATTATTCACTAATTCTGAGTGTCTGCTAGACGTTGCACAGACATGGAATGACTTATACAACGAGAGATATAGTTCCATGATAGGTCGTCCCGAAGATGTCGTGGTCAGCAATTTAAATCCCACGACTGCGCGAGACAATTTGTGGAACTGTATTTCAAGGCAATCAAAACCGCATCGGCAGAAGCTGAAGCCTTCTATCCTAATTTTTTGAAGATGAATAGTCACAGACCCAAATGAAGTGAAGGGGAATCAAGATGAAGGGCTTCACCCAACACTCCTTAACAGATTGAATGGAGACTTAGTTATGGATTCAAAAATAACTGTGCAATATCCAAGGTCGATCACTCATGTTGGTGTCACAGTTACCGATTTGGACAAAGCAGTTGAGTGGTATCAGGCAGTTCTTGGATTGTACACTATAGCCGGACCCCATGACCTTGTAGCAGATGATTCGCACTTTGGCAAAATTTGCAGTGAAGTCTTCGGTGCAGACTTCAAGAAATGTCGCCTTGTTCATATGGGAACAGGCAATCAGGTTACTCTTGCAATCTTCGAGTTTAACGAGCCGAAAGCGGAGCCGAGAGACAATAACTTTGAATATTGGAAGAATGGCTTTTTCCAGATTTGTATCATTGATCCAGATGTTGAGGCACTCGCTAAGCGCATTGAGGAACATGGGGGCAAACAACGAACCAAAGTATGGGAGCTTTTTGAAGGTTCAGGTTATAAGTTAGCTTTCTGCCAAGATCCATTTGGAAACATTCTTGAAATTTACTCACACAGTGCTGAGCAATTTTGGAGTAACCGTTAAGAATAAATGTCGCAGTTTGCTTAACATTACATCTGACTGCCGCGCTAGCAGAAATTTAGTGTTGAAGATGCAAAAATTTGGGTTATGGCGGCTGCCATCTAGGTTAAGACAAGTCTGCTATGGATAGCTGTGACAGCCGCTCTCTTAGATTTGCCAATGTCCTAAGCTGTCTGACCACTGCTATAAATCTACTAGTAGTCTGCCAAGGGAACTTTGCTGGGTCATACAGTCGGGTATAATCGTTCCATCTTTCTACGTGCATCTGTAGTTTGAAAGCGCCAATAGACACTAGTACGTTGGAGATTACGTTGTTTCTCCCAAGTAGCAATTTCAGCGGATAATGTTTGTATATCTGGGATTCGTCGCTCTAAACATTGACGAGATAAAACAGATAATTCAATCTCTACTTGATTCAACCAACTTGCATGTTTAAGGGTGTAGTGAAACTCTAAT